>JALSJD010000098.1 GCA_026989535.1 Cyclobacteriaceae bacterium | reverse complement strand
TAATTGGACTTTGAATCCGATAGCTATCTGGGTTTATTTGTGATTTTGTGATTTGTTTTTTGGACTCGATAGCTATCGGAATTACAGGGGTAATCAGGCGTAGCCGAGTATTTTTTTGACAAGCGTAACACAGATAGCCGACTTTATGGACAGACACTAATTAGTATATACTGTAAAATAGGCATAGATAAAGTAAAATCAGGAAAATAAAGCCCGCACCGCTATTCTTGATATTTTTAAAATTTTATCAGGAACTTATATTATGTATTGCCCTGTATTATTTTTGCCCTAGAAGTATCTTGGGTTTGCCAGCAAGTAGCACAAAAAACAGCAGCAGAATGATTAGTAATGAAGATATAATCAGGCTTTCAACCGACAGTAGTTTTAACAAAGGAGAATACTTATACGAAAGTGGGTGTGTAAGTAAAATTTTACGCTCAAGAAACAGCTTTGAAGGTATTGTTTCAGGGTCGTTTTTGTATAAAGTTACGTTAGGTATTGAAGATGGGAACTTTGATTTTCAATGCAGTTGCCCGTATAATCATGGGGGGATTTGTAAACATGAGGTTGCTTTTGCATTGGCCATACTAAATGGAGAATATAACGAAAAAACGGAAACAAAACATGACTCGCCTGCTGATAAAGAAGCATTTAGCAAATGTTTTAAAAAGGCGAGCCAAGAAAAAAAACTAAGCTTTCTTAAACAGCTTTTGAACAAAGACTCTGATTTGCAAAACCAATTTGTTTCATTTATAAAAAATCGATCAGAAGACCTTGATGAAATCATCGGAGTTAATATCGATAAAATAAAAGAAGCCGTTCACAATCAACTTGTTTCAATTGATTTTGACTTTATTGTGGAAAACCATGACCCTTATAATGGGCGTGATTATGATGACGAAGGATATTTTGATGAGGCAAATGATGAAATAAGTAATGTGTTTTTGCCATTTAAAAACAAGGCCATCGAATTTGTAAAAAAAGGAAATCTGCAAGATGCTGTAAGAATAATGTTAGGGTTATATGAAGGAGTCCAAAACCTACCGAGTTTTGAAGAGAATGAATATGAAATATTTTATGAAAGTTATAACGAGGTTGCCCTTGCTTTGCTTCGAGAATCTTTTGATGATATAACAGGCAATATCGAGCAGGTTGTAATATCAGATGAAAGCATACATAAAATACTTGAATTGTTTTTTCAGCGATACGAATACCATAAAGCCCCTATTGCTGGCATTAATAAAAAAGAGAATGAAACATTAATTTATAACCTAAAGTATTTCGAAAAACTCTTTCTTTCGTTAATTACTACTAAAAACACAGCAGGCTACTTCTACAAAATCATTATAAAAAAGGATTTGGAATGTATGGATATGGCATTTGTATTATTAAAACTTGCCGAAGTTGTTGAAAATGAAAAAATGTGGATAGAAACAGCCGAAAGGTTTGCCAGGTTCGATCTAAAAATAGCAAAACAACTGCTTGAAAAATATAAATCTAAAAAACAGGAAAAGGATTTTAACAGGATTGCCGAATTGGCTTTTGGCAAATGGCCACGAGATGTTGATTACTACCTGATACATAATGTAAACAAGGAACTGAAAAAAGAATTATACATTAAAGCTTTATGGAGCTATACAGCGGGTGTACAAAGTACAGCACATTATAGTAAACTTAGAGCATATTTAGATCAGGCACAGAAGAAAAAATTTGCTGATGAAATAAAGGAAAACTACCATGAAATATTTTTCGTTCAATTACTGGAAATAGAAGAAAGGTATGAAGCTATTTTAGCTTATGTGCAAAAAAGAAAAAATATTTCGTACAATTTTGAAAGCATTATTACACCCATCAGAAATATTTATCCTGATGAAAGTTTTAATATAATTAGGGATAAATGCAATGCAGCACTAAATGAGTATAACCGAGATAGAAAAACATACCATAGAATGGCAAAATGGTTAAAAGTTATGAGCTTGATTGAATCAAAAAAACAGGAAACAAGGCAATATATAACCACTTTATACGAACATAAACCAAATTTACCGGCTTTAAAAGATGAGATTCGAAAAGCGCAATTAGTGTGAGGCAAAAAACCGATCCTATAAATAGCACCCGTCTATAGAGGTTTCCTAAAAAGCCTAAGCTAGAATATGCTCACAAGGCTTGCGAACTTATTGAATTTATATATAAATTTGTAGAAAATTAAGTATTACATTAAAAAAAACCTTTCTCATCAAAATTCAAATTGCCCTTTTAATACTCTCCTTTTTTCTGGTTACCAATACTATTGCACAGCAGCAGCGTACCATACGAGAGCCTGCTTTTGGAGTAGAGTTTACAGCACCCGAAGGGTGGCAGTATCAAAAAACAGAAGAAGGATATCTGATGGGGCATAATTCTATTGCGGGATTAATTATTGTAACCGTTAATCCATATACTACAGTAGCAGAAATGCGACAGGGAGCCTATGATGGTATTCAGGAAGAAGGAGGCACCAGTTTAAAACTTAACGGGGTGCTAAAACCCTTTGGGCAAAACGGGTTAGCTGGCAATTACCAAGGCACCATAAACTGGGAACAGGTAAAAGCTTATAGCATTGGCCTTGTAAGCCCAGTTGGAGGTAGTGGTATAAGCTGCATGATTGCGACTACCCCTTCTATGTTCGAAAATGTTCATATATCAACACTTGAAACACTTGCCAGCTCATTCAAATTTTTTAAACCCGAGATGCCTGATGTAGTTAAAGAATGGGACGACTGGTTTAAAACACCCGGAGGTTGCAGGTTAAAATATATGTCGAGTTCTAGCAGTAGTAGTTATGGCTATACCGCCAGTACCTCTCAAGCTACCATAGATTTATGCCCAAACGGGCAATTTAGCTTTAATTCTAGTAGTGAAATTACTATGAGCATTGATGCCGGTTCGGCTTATAATAACTCAAATGATGCCGGTGTCGGCTTGTGGAAATTAACGTTTGATGGAACTAACCCTGTATTGGTATTAAACTTTAATGACGGGCGAGCGTGGGAATATGTGCTTACCTATGTTGATCAGAAGACCTATTTGGATGACACACGATATTTTGTGCTTTTTAATGAGGAAGGGCCAGAGTGTTATTAAACATTTAGAGGCAGGTATTTACGTACATATTTTATAGAGGCTTCCTTAATGGTAACACTCAAATTTCATACCCGTCATTCCTTCTATGTTGAAATCCACTATCTGGTCAAAGATGGACAATCAAAGGGGCGCAACAAGTAGTAACCCTAAGAGTGGCAAATAAAAATAACAAACGGAATCAAGTAATTGAAATCATAAATTTAAACTATTAACCCGGC
>JALSJD010000097.1 GCA_026989535.1 Cyclobacteriaceae bacterium | reverse complement strand
ATTTAAACTATTAGTAAAGGCATACGCATAAACCAGCGAGTTAAAGGAGGTTTCATTGCGTACTTCCACCTCCATCATAATTAAATAGTTAGCTATAACCTTATGGGTTATGTGTAAATCGGCATTGGGGTTTAATTGATAGCTTAGATTTGCTGCAGACGCCACTATTTGCCCATGGGCAGTATAACTAAACCCCATTATTAGCCACCATAAAAAGAGAAAATAGGTATAGATTCGTATTACTTGTTTCATTGATTTAATATATACGTATCATTTTTAGTCAATTTCATAAAATCCTCATTAATAAAAGTAGTTATTTTGCAACAATTGTGCCTAATGTATAGTGCAATCAATTTTAAAATATGAGCGTTTATACTACCGAAATTGCTTCTGATGAAATTACATCCGATAATCCAATCCATCAGCGATTATTAAAAGCCTATTATGTTGCTGAAAATAGGGTAACGGGCAAATTGCTGGAAATAGGTTGTGGAGAGGGAAGAGGAGTGGAGCTTTTAGCACCCAAAGCAAGTTCTTATACTGCTGTAGATAAAATTGAGGAGGTGGTTGAAACACTGGCGTTGAGGTTTCCAAAAGCAGAATTTATTCAAGCCAACATTCCTCCATTGCCTTTTGAGGACAACTCGTTTGATACAGTAGTAAGTTTTCAGGTAATAGAGCATATTAAAAATGATGATGCTTATTTGCAGGAGATACATAGAATATTGAAACCTGGCGGAAAAGCCTATATTTCTACCCCTAATATTAAAATGACCTTAAGCCGAAACCCTTGGCATATTCGTGAATATACCGCTAAAGAATTAACCGATTTATGCCAACAATACTTTACGCAAGTAGTAATGAAAGGCATTGGAGGCAATAAAAAAGTAATGGCCTATTACGACCAGAATAAAGCTTCAGTAAACAAAATTATGAAGTTTGATATTTTCAATTTACAACACCATTTACCGGCTACAATATTAAAAATTCCTTACGAAATTTTAAACCGAAGAAATAGAAATAAGTTGCAAGCTGGTGATGATTCATTGGTGGCTACCATTCACCACTCTGATTACCTGTTAAGTAATCAACCTGATACCAGTCTGGATTTATTTGCCGAGCTAACAAAATAATATGGCATCCGCCAACCTTTAGGTTTACATTACCTTTTTAACTGGCGGGCGGTATATTATTTTAACCTGCCTGGCAAGGCAGGCGATGAGCGTGTGAAAAAGAATCAATCTAATGCGGCATTTCAATGTTAGTATGGCATAAAACCTTGTTAACTTTTTTTGCCAAACGCCCTACCCACAACGTCATTCCTCCCGAGTACTCGGGAGGAATCTGTCCCATAATAAAGATTCTTGCCTACAACTGTATTGCCTGATAATGGCTATCTAATTCTTCTGCAAATTGCTCTGCCAATTCAAGCTCGCCATACCTGTTTAAGGTTTGCGCCAGTTCTCTTAAAATAACTAAATTAGATTGCAGCTCGTAGCCTAAATTATTATTGTTTTCGATGTAATAACCAAGTTTTTCATCGGCTCTATTACCCAAAATTATGGCAAGTTCAAGTGCCTTTTCTTTTTCGCCCAATAAAAATAAATACTCTATGGTAGTTGCCGTAGTATAATCAAAAGGCAGGGAAGCATCAGGCATTAATTCCAGCCCTTTAAGCAATACTTCGCGTGCTTTTTCTTCTTTCCCCTCTCTTAAAAGTGCTACCACAAGTGTGTTAAAATTAACACGGTGGTTTAGCACAAACTTCCTATAATCTTCGTTATAATATACCTTGGGGTTATTTAACTCACGGTAATAAAAATTATTCATTAAGTTATCATACATAATGTCGGTATCTACCGTCACTCCAGGGTTATTAAGATCTGTGATGGGCAGCAGTCTAAAGGCATTTCCTTCTTGTACTAAATATTTATCCACATTAAATCGAATACCTTGTTTTGAGGTATTATTAAAATAGATAGGCCTTTCCCAATTATTGGTTGCAATTATATCCCAAATCATTAAATCTTTTTTCTCCAAATAGCTGCCTTTCATTTTTAAATGCATTCTGCTAACCACCCTGTTTTCTTTCCCTTTAGGAAGAATACCTGATGCCAGCACAGCAGCTGTATCAATATCGATAAATACTTCTTTACTCGGAATCATACTGGATACGCCAAATTGAGTTTGAAGCTGTAGCCTTTTATCTCCTTTTTGGAGGAGTTTTAAGTACTGTTTTAAATTTATTGCGCCTTCGTAACCGGAATTAGAGTCGTAAATAACCTGATCGTTTGCCCCACCTTGCCTGTAATTTTCTTTGGTTAACGAAAACGGGAACGCAGCTGATTTATAGGCAGGCCTTGTCATTTGATCAATATACCAATCGGTATTAAAATAACTTAATACAACTACACGCACATCGGTTCTAAACCCTTCCACCTCTTGCACATACCAAAGCGGGAAGGTGTCGTTATCGCCTCCGGTAAATAATATGGCGTTGGGCGCACACGAAGCCAAAAAGTTTTTAGCAGAATCAACCGAAAAGTATCGATTAGAACGGTCGTGGTCATCCCAATTTTGAGTAGCCATTAGCACAGGAATACTTAAAGAGATGGTTCCTGCCAGTATTGCTGCATTTTTATTGTCTAGCACTCTGCCAATAAGAGAGGCTATTCCTAAAACACCAAAGCCAATAAAAAAAGAAAAAGCATAAAACGAACCCACATAAATATAGTCTCTTTCTCTGGGTTCACTAGCAGGTGAGTTTAAGTAAAGAATTAAGGCTAACCCTGTTAAGAAAAACAAGGTAAGTAATATAAAAAATTGTCTTGGAGCTTTTTTATAGGTATAAAACAAGCCAATAATGCCTAAAAGCAATGGTAGCATTAAGTAATTATTGCGCCCTCTATTGGCAGAAATACTTTCAGGCACCTCTTTAAAAGCATCTACAATGCTTAGCCAGGTGGCATCTTGAATATCACTTGCCCTGCCCGAAAAATTCCACATAAAATAACGCCAATACATATGCCCCATCTGGTGGCTAAGCATAAACCCAATATTATCTCCAAAAGTTGGTTTTTCACCTGGGCGCAATCCCAGCTTTTCTTCGTACGACTTAGCATGCGAGCCAGACCAAATTCTTGGGAGAATAGTAGTTGACTTTGGGTCAAATACCTGCTCTACTTTATAATCAGCAATCTCGTATTTGTCTTTACCCTTAATATATACAGCGGCTCCCTTTTTTTGTTCTACTAACTCAGCTGAATAATACCTGCCATATAATAAGGGCCTGGTTCCGTACTGTTCTCTTTTAAGATACGATACCACGCTCATAATATCTTCTGGATTATTCTCATCAATAGGAGGATTGTAAGCCGAACGGATAACAACCATGGTATAAGACGAGTACCCTATCAGTACAAAGGCTAGACTTAGCAATCCAACATTCAATATTTCTTTTTTGTTTTTATTTGAATAGTAGATGCCATACACAAGGCCTCCAACTACTCCCAAAATCACCACCACTATTCCTGATCCAAATGGTAAGCCAATGGAGTTAACTAAAAACACCTCTAACGAGCCAGCAAAAGAAGGCAAGCCGGGTATGATAATATTATTAATTAACACAATAATTGCCCCACTAATGGCAATGGTATAGATAAGACCTTTACGAGTTACTGTATCATACTTTTTAAAGTAATAAATAAGGCCTAAAACCGGTATGGTAACTAAGTTTAACAAATGCACCCCAATGGATAGCCCAAAAATATAGGCAATTAAAATAATCCATCGGTTTGCTCTGCTTTGGTCATTAATATGTTCCCATTTAAGCATAGCCCACACCACAAAAGCAGTTAAAAAAGACGACATGGCATATACCTCGCCCTCAACTGCCGAAAACCAATACGTATCAGAAAATGTATAAGCCAAAGCACCAACTGCTCCTGCTCCCATTAACTTTAAAAGCTGAGCTGTATCAATTTCACTTTCTTTAACTTTTAATATTTTTTGACCAATAAGAGTTATACTCCAAAACATAAATAAAATACCAAATGCAGCAGCCATAGCACTTAGCATATTAATCCAAAAAGCAACCATTTGCGTATCGCCCATGGCTAAGAATGATACCATTCTTCCCATTAATAAAAAGAGCGGTGCTCCTGGGGGGTGAGGCACCATTAATTTATAAGATACCGCAATAAACTCTCCTACATCCCAAAAGCCAGCCGTAGGTTCAACGGTAAGAGAATAGGTGGCTGCAGCAATAATAAAAACAATCCAACCTATGATATTATTTACTTTGTTATAGTTCATTGCGTTAGTTTTAATCGGTTTTGCTTAGTTAATAATAAGCGCAAGGGCGAAATTATCAAAATCAGTTGTAACCACATTGATAATTACAGTATTTAACAAAAATTAACCACAATAATGATAAGTGATTGAAATTTATTTGTTATTTGAATATTGTCATTTGTTATTTTTTAAACATTTACATTATAGACAGGCACTATTTAGTGTCTGTCTATAAACTCGGTGTCTGGTTCAGAAAGTTCGCTATCAAGGCTTGCGAAGTCAAAAAAAGCGGAGTTTACAGGGGTAATCGAGTATTTTTTTGACAAGCATAACGAAGGTAGCGGACTTTATGGACAGACACTATTTATACACTATGGCATAATACACCAGCCATAGTAAAAAAGCAGGCACATAGGTAGTAAGTACAATGGCATACGCATAATCAAGCTTTTTGTGAGCGGTTATATGAATGCCGTACACCAATACCAACCAATGCAGGGGCTCGAATAAATTAATAGATTGCAATGGGTACACCCAATTTTCGGGTATGGAGTTAAAATCGAATAAACTCATTAAGGATAGTGGGTAAAATGCTTTAATATCCCAAATAGTAATGTCATAAGGTATGGCAATAAGCCATATAATTTTGGTAAACTCAGCTACTAAAAAAACTAACTCACCAATAATGGCAATTTTAAACATTTGGGCAAAGCTTATTTTATAACCATACATAAAGGCTCCTGTCCATAAAATAAAAGCGATAACCGAAAGCTTAAATCCATACCCAAAGGGTATTGACATAAATTTAAGCGAGTTTAACAAACCAAATAGACCGAATCTTCCTTGCTCTTGCAAAATTTGATAGGCAATCGTTTCATTTTCAACTAATTGAATTCGAGCCCACAAAATGAGGATTGCCACTACTGAGAGTGCAATAAAGAGGATTGCTGTGTTAATGTTAAGTAGTCTTTTTAGAGCTTTTTCCATCAGAGATATTAATTGCTTGCAATTTAATTAATTGCTAAAGAAATTTGTTGATTAGTCTAAAATCTTGTGTCTATTAGTCTTATATCTACAAAGAATGAATATTTTTGATTTATGCGTTTTATTATTGTTTTACTTTTTATTACTTGGTCAACCTTGGCATGGGCTACTTCGGCAACCGATAGCACCAAATTATTGCTAGCTGATTTAAGGGTGCAAATTGACGCAACAGCTGCGATTAACGCCATGTATAATTTTGATTTTGATGAATCTGAAAGGCTGTACCGTGAGCTTCGGTTTAGGTATCCTAATCATCCACTGTCTTACTTTCTTTCGGGGTTAAACACTTGGTGGCAAATTATGCCTAACGAAGAGGATGATAGATATGATGCAAAGTTTTTGTTTTACATGGATCAAACCATTCAGATAGCTGAGCCTATGCTCGAATCGCCCGACACACGTACTGAAGCTGCCTTTTTTTTAGCAGCGGCCTATGGTTTTAAAGGAAGGCTTTATTCGAATCGAAGCTTATGGACTAAGGCGGCATCTGCGGGCAAAAGTGCCTTAGACAATATTGAGATAAGTAAAAAAGAATCGTACTTAAGCCCGGAACTTTTATTTGGCGAAGCCCTTTATAATTTTTATTCGGTATGGATTCCAGAAAATTATGGGTTTTTAAAGCCGATTATGATGTTTTTTCCAAAAGGAGATAAAGAATTGGGTCTCAAGCAGCTAAAAGAAGTATCGAGCTTTGCTTTTTATACACGTATAGAAGGGCAGGTATTTTTAATGCGTATTTTAGCCAGCGAATACAGCAATTATACCGAGGCGTTAAGAATTGCAAGGTATTTACATAACACATATCCCAATAACCCCATATTTCATCGCTATTATGTGCGGTATTTGTATTCTACACATCAATACACCGAAATGGAGCCGCAAGCAAAACAGTTGCTAGCCAGAATAGATTCTTCCATATTGGGGTACGAAGCTACCTCGGGTAGGTATGCGGCCTTTTTTTTGGGTCAAATGTACGAAACTCGAAAAACGCTGGAAGAAGCTAAGTTTTATTATAAGAGGGCAGTGGCCTTTGGTGAAGAAAATGAAGCGTATGAAACTGGGTATTTTTTATACTCTTTATTGGGCTTAGGTAGAATTGCAGATGAGGAAGGAGATAAAAGAACTTCGAAAGAATACTTAAAAAAGATTAAAAAATATGCAAAAAGAAAAAGCCCTGCGCATAAAGCTGCAAGGGAATACCTTAAAAAAAAAGGTGATTAGCCCTGCATTTTTTGATAATCAAATAACAGGATTTTTGTACATTTGTACCGTATTTAATAAAAATCAACCACTCTGCTTATGAAGCTTGAACAAGCAATAAAGCAAAATACTTTTTCAGAAGGTCAGCGACTGGGACTCAACCTGATTTATACGTTTAATTGGGTTAAAGATCAGCAAAAAGATTATTTTTCTCAGTTTGACATTACAGCACAACAGTATAACGTGCTTAGAATTTTGCGCGGCAGATACCCCAAAGTGTACTCCACTTCAGACATAAGAGATCGAATGCTTGATAAAATGTCTGATGCCTCTCGTATAGTGGATAGGCTATTAAAAAAGAAACTTGTAGAGCGTTCTACCAATAAGGCAGATAAGCGATTGGTAGATATTAGAATTACGGAACAAGGCATTAGGTTATTGAAAATAATGGATAAAACCATTGATTCACATGCGCAATTGCCTTTTAAAAATTTATCGGGTAAAGAGCAGAAAACCCTTGATAAGCTACTAGATAAAATGCGAGGGTAACCCCTTTCATAATGTGGGTTAAGCCATGTCTTTAAGCGTTTTACGCGCGTTAAGTCGCCCCTTCATTATTTTATTCTTTAGATCTATGTCGCTCATAATAGATTTTGCTTTTTTCAAGCGCTTCTTTTTGCCAAGCCATTCAAACCCAATTTCGTTTAAGGCATTCACATAATGCTTTTTAACCAGTCCTCTGCATCTTACCTGAGCTACCCACTCCCCAAGTTTTTTGTTTCGGCCGGTTTGGGGTACATCAAAATTGCCATGCTGCTTATAATATTTTTTAAGCTTAAATAAATTATTGGCAAATCGCTCATCTTCCATATTCCAAATAAAACCAATTTTATCTAGCCGTTGAATCCGATCTAAGGGCAGCCTGTTTTCGTTATATTTTCTACGTGTGTCATTTACCCAACGCGATAAACGGTGCATTTCTGAATCTTTTTCATATTTAACTTGGCTAACATGCAAAGTGCCATGCTCTTTTTTATAGTCTAATAATTGAGCCAATCTAACCTCAAAAGGGTGGCGTAGGGAACCCCACCTAAAATTCAATTTATCTAAAAGATCTTTCCTGTGCTTAGGCATCATATTTTTAGTATAAAATCTACGTTGGTTTTTGCACCAGTGGTATAACTTGGTGTGTTTATCCAAAGCATTAGGAAATTCTCTGTCTGAGTGGTTCTTCTGAAACGCTATAAGATTATTATAATGTTTAAGCCAAACATTTTCTTGGTACGAATTGTTAGTAGCAGGCGTCATTGTCATAGGTCTCTATTTGAGAGAAAGGACGATAAAAATACTAAAAAAAATGATTTTTCCAACTGTTTTTTTTAAAACTTCTAACGATTTGGCTAAAAAACTACAATTGTGGGTTAACCTACATTTGCTTATTTAGTAAGGAATTATTTTTATATATTTTTAATTTATACATTTGATTTATGGGCAAATCCAAGGTTGGATATAACGATATAGAAAAGAACGATATTTTCGATAATGAATTTATGACTCACATAGATGCACTGTATAATTTCGCCTATAAACTAACCCATAATGAAGACGAAGCAAAAGATTTGCTGCAAGATACCTGCATGAAAGCTTTTCGATTTATTAATTCTTTTGAGCGAGGAACTAATGCAAAGGCTTGGTTGTTTAGAATATTGAAAAACAGTTTTATAAACGACTACCGAAAAAAAAGTAAAAACCCTGGAATGGTGGATTACCAAGAGGTTGAAACGTATTATAGCTCTGATGGGGGCGAAATAGAAACTCAATCTACGCCTGATTTACGGTCGGAAACAGTTAAAGGTATGTTGGGAGATGAAATTACCAACGCACTAAATTCGATGGCTGTAGATTTTAGAACGGTTATAATTTTATGCGATTTAGAAGGCTTTAAATACGATGAGATGTCTAAAATATTAGATATTCCGATTGGCACGGTACGATCGAGATTGCATAGAGCAAGAAATATTTTAAAAGAGAAATTGGCTGCTTATGCTGCAAGTATGGGCTATAAATAAGAGTAAATGGGTGCATTTGTAAGATGGATACAGAAAACTATGATGAGTAAGAAGGCTCGTTGCCCCAAAGAGGAGTACTGGATAGAATTGGTAAGGCTTATGTTAGATGGCCAAACTACCGATGAAGAAAATGCCTATGTACTTAAACATGTAGATGGCTGCTATCGATGTTACGATAATTTCGATTTAGAGAAGGCCATTCGTGAAGCACTCAAAAATAAATTAATTAATATAAAGGTGTCTGATGCTTTTATTGCCGAAATTAATCGGAAGGCGAAAGCATAGTACCTAGATTGAGCGATTCAGTAGAGATGAGAAGTGCTAAGAGACTGGGAATTAAAAGTTTACAAAAAACACAGCAACACCTAAAAGGTATTGCGAGTATTTTTGGAAGTCTTTTAAACTCAGTACATTAGTGCTTATCGCTTTAGTGAATCGCTCAATTTAGGTAGTATTCTGTTCCTTAGTTTAAGGTGCCCTTAAGAGGAAATTAGTAATTTTGCGTTGATTATATACACCCAACAAAACTAATTATGCACAAAGGCAAAGCCCTCATTTTTTCTGCTCCATCTGGTTCTGGTAAAACCACCATTGTTAAGCACCTTCTTAATACTTTTCCTCAGCTATCGTTTTCCATTTCGGCCTGTACCCGCGACCGGAGAGGGAGAAATGAAGATAATGGCAAAGATTATTATTTTATGACCCCTGAAGAGTTTAAAGCAAAAATTGATAATAATGAGTTTATCGAATGGGAAGAGGTATATCCGGGTAACTTTTATGGTACCTTAAAATCTGAAATCGACCGAATTTGGGCAGAAGGCAAACATGTTATTTTTGATGTGGATGTTAAAGGAGGACTTAGCTTAAAAGAATATTTTAAAGAAAGGGCGTTGGCGGTATTTGTTAAAGTACCAAACCTGGAAGTGCTAAAAGAGCGATTGAGCGACCGGGGAACGGAATCTGAAGGAAGTTTATCGCAACGGCTATTTAAAGCAAAATTTGAAATGGGGTTCGAAGCAAAATTTGATGTGTCGTTAGTAAACAAAACCTTGGAGGTATCATTGCTAGAAGCCGAAAACTTGTACTCCTCGTTTATTAAATCATAATAATGTGAAAGTAGGACTTTTTTTTGGCTCATTTAATCCTATCCACATTGGCCACTTAGCTATTGCCAATGTAATGGCCGAAACCGCAGGGTTCGATCAGGTATGGTTTGTTGTATCTCCACAAAGCCCGTTTAAAAAAGTAAAGGATTTAGCACACGAGTTTGACCGATTAGATATGGTAGAGGCAGCCATTTATGATAACACCAAATTAAAGGCGACAGATATAGAATTTAATATGCCTAAACCCAGCTATACGGTTGATACGTTGGCCTACCTCTCGGATAAATACCCCAAGCATCATTTCTCATTAATTATGGGAGAAGACAACCTTAAAAGCTTTCAGAAATGGAAGAATTACCAAATTATTTTAGACGAATACGGCTTATTTGTATATCCAAGACCTAATACAGGAGAATCCTCCTTAAAAAACCATAAAGCCATTACTTGGATTAAAGCCCCACTTTTTGATATATCAGCCACTTTTATTCGTAACCTTTTACGAAAAAATAAGTCTATTAAGTACTTGGTGCCCGATACGGTAATTGAATTAATAAAAACTAAAAAATTATATAATTGAGTCCATACTCATTAACTACCGTTAATCATAATTTGAGTTGGGTGGCATACTATTTGTTTTAAGTTAAGCGTTAAAACCAAAACCAAACCGCATTGATTAACAAATCTTACCTCACATTTTGCCTGTTACTTGCTTCTTTAGCAAGTGGGTATGCCCAAGGAATAAAAGGAACCGTAAAAAATAGCATTGGCGACCCCATTGAGTTTGCTACTATTTATATAAAAGAATTGGAAACAGGCACTACTACCAATTTAGAAGGTGATTTTCAAGTATCATTACTACCTGGTACTTATCATTTGGTGTTTCAGCACTTAGGCTATAAAGCCGAAGAAAAACCGGTAACTATAGGAACCGCATTTTTAAACCTCGAAATTATGTTGGCTCCAGAAACAATTATGCTTCAAACGGTGGTAGTAAGTGGCAAGGATGAAGACCCTGCTTATACCATTATGCGTAAGGCTATTGCCAAAGCAAAATACCATCGGCAACAGTTAAATAAGTTTGAGGTGGAGGCTTATGTAAAAGGCTCTGGGCGACTTATTGATTCTCCTTTTTTTTTAAGGAGAGAGATGGCTAAGGAGGGAATAGACTCCACTACATCGTACACCTCTGAAACTGTATCGGTTATAAAATATACCAGGCCAAATACCTATGCCGAAGAAGTAATTTCGGTACGCAGCAATGGCGAAGACTACGGCACTAACCCCAATAGCTTTATTTTAGGCAGCTTTTACGACCCCAAATATGTAAATGCTATTTCACCTTTATCGCCTAAGGCGTTTGGATATTATAAATTTGAATACTTAGGCACTAAGCAAGAGCGAGGTTATGAAATTAGCAAAATAAAAGTAACACCTCGCTCCAGAGGCGATGAAGTATTTTGGGGAGTGATTAGTATTGTTGAAGATGAATGGAGCATTCAAAGCACCAATTTATACATGCAAAATGTGGGCATTACCTTTAATGTAAAACAAATTTATGAGCCCATTGAGTCGTTAGTATGGATGCCCATTTCGCATAAATTTGATGTAACAGGTAAGGTGTTTGGTTTTAAATTCGAATACCAATATTTATCTACTATGGGTAAGTACCAACTAGAATTAAACCCAGATTTGGCACAAGAATTTGAAATTATTGATGAAAAAATTGAGAAGGAAGCAGCCAAGGAGCTTCAGGAAAAACCCGAAGATGAAATAGAAAATAGGTTAGCTGGTGGTGGAGAGCTAACCAGAAAGCAATTTAGAAAGCTCATAAACAAGTATGAAAAAGAAGAACGCAAAGCCGAAAAGGAGCCTTTGGTGGAAAGCAGTTACGCCATAAAAATAGACTCATTGGCTAAAAAACCCGATTCTGCTTATTGGGCTAAAATAAGACCTGTGCCTCTTACAGCCTATGAAATAAAAGGATACCACAAGGTTGATAGTGCTACCATTGCCGAAAAAAAAGAAGCAGAGGGCGATACGCTGGTAACCAATAAACACGATGGGTTTAGACCTTTTGATGTTATATTGGGTTATAATTTTAAATTAGGCGATAATGGTCGGTTAAAATATTATGCCCCATGGCAATCGGTTAATTTTAATACGGTTGAGGGGTATAATTTTAAAATCAAATTTAAATATACCCACACCTTTAAAAACAAATCAAAATTATTTCTTCGCCCGGAAGCTAAATATGGGTTTTCGAGCACCAAGTTGTATGGCAAGCTCAATACCGAATATAGCTATGGCCCCATTTATCGCAGGAGCAGTTTTCGATTAAATGGCGGCTATTTTATTAAGCAAATCAATGATGCCAACCCCATCCATCCATTTGTAAATACCATTACTACATTATTATTTCGTGGTAACTACATAAAATTATACGAATCTACCTTTATTACGGCTAGCAACAGTGGCTATTTTAGTGATAAGTTAGGTTATACAATTGGTGTAAATTTTGAAAAAAGAACCCCCTTGCAAAACACCACTACCCATGGCTGGTTTAATACGGATAAAGAATATTTACCTAACAACCCTGCCAATGTAGCATTAGCCCCTACAGATTTTACGGAGAACGATGCCTTCATTTATAACGTAGGGTTAACTTACAAGCCATGGTTAAAGTATAGCATTCGTAATGGCAAAAAATATAGTATAAATTCGTCCTCCCCTGCATTTAATATAAGCTATAAAGCGGGCCAGCAAGTAGCTTCGTTTACAGGAGCTGATTTTAAACACGTAGCGTTTGGTTATACCCAAAACTTTAGCCCTGGCATTAGAGGTAGGTTTTTTATAGATGCAAAAGCAGGTTCCTTTTTAGGAACTACGCCTTCTATTTTTGTTGATTACCAACATTTTGCAGGTAACGAATCTCCATTTTTAATGGAAAACCCTGTGGGCAGTTATCGTTTGTTACCTTATTATTTATACAGCACCGCTGATAAATATGCTTCGGTACAAGTGTTGTACCAGTTTAGAAAGTTTTTGTTTACCCAATTTCCAATAATGCGAATGACCGGTCTTAAAGAAATTGCCTACGTAAGTTATTTGGCAACGCCTTTATCGGGCAATTATGTAGAGGCAGGCTATGGCCTCGATAATTTGTTTCGTTTTTTAAGGGTAGAAGCATCGGCTTCGTTTATTGATGGAGTTTATAATGGCTTTGGCGTAAAAATTGGGGTAGCAACCAGTATTACCACAGGAGATGGAGAAATTAGTATTGGGTTATAGTAGTAGATTAGGTGTAAACACAAAAGAGGATACAAGCAATTAATAGATAGAGATATCTGTACCTATTCACCCTCGTAGTGCGAATATAGCCTGCGTAGAAAAATCGTACTACGAGGATGAGTAGATGATTATTAGTACTACGAGTAGGCTTTAAAATTATAAATTGACTAATATAGTTATGTGTTTACACACCTATGCGTTACTATCGCTTAAACCCTAAGGCACTACCACCGCAATAACTGGTAGAGTTATCAAAGGTGTAGGTAAGGTAATAAATACCTGTTCTTTGGCAGTTAAATACAATGGCTTGTAATTGCTGCCCATTTACAACACTTGTGGCTAATTGCTTTCTTGCAGCATCGTAAAGGGTTACCACTAACCCCTGATTGCCGCCATCGGCAGAGCAAAGGTTTACCATATACATGGTGCCTTTTGCAAAAGGGTAAGAGTACTCCACTTTTTCTAATCTTCCTCCTCGGCCGTTAATTTCATAGCTTTTTAAAAAATGAAACCCTCCTGCTAATTTAGGAATACAAACCTTAACACTTTCGGTAGGGACACACTGCGCTTGCGTTTCTTGTTGTATAAAAACAAATGCAATAACAAGTAGTATATATTTTAAAACTTTCATGCTCTATGTAAAATATTAAGATGTTAATTTAGTTCTAATAGTTTCGATTACCCGATCAATTTCTTTTACATTATCTAGCGTAATATGCACAGTACTGCTGCTATTGTCTTTAATCATTAGCACCCCATCTACAATTTCGGTAGTAGGCTCAGCATAGGTATAGGTAATTTCAATATTCCCATAGGCTTCTTTCAGTTGAAGCATATCTTCATAAAGTTCTTTTATGTTGGGGTCGGTTTCGGCATAAAAACTCATTAACAGCATAATGTTTTCCAATATTATTTTTTGCTCTCCTATGCGTTCAGCCAAAGAGGTTACTTCGGGGTTATCAATGGCCATCTTGCAGTTAATATGCACGGCTTCCATCCAACCTCCTACCAAAAACAATATACTTAAATTAGCACGCTTATTTTCTTGCAAATACCTATTTATTGCATTAAAATTTTGCGTGGTAATAAGCATTATAGAATCTAAATTATCGTTATTGGTTGCTAACCTGCCAATTAACCTAATATTAAAAAACTGCCCAATATTTAAGTCATCGGCCAACTCTTTAACCGATTTCATATAGGCCAGTCCTTCCTGATTTTTATTAAAAATATTGGTATAAATAAGGTCGGTGCCGTAAATACCCAAGTTAATGGCACGTTTAAAAGTGGTATTATATTTAGATACATCAGCTGGGTTACTTAAAATAGTACGATCGTAAGCTGACCCTGATTCTTTCATTAACATAGATATTTCAATTGGTGCAGGAATCTGCATTAAAATATCGTTAATGGTTTCTTCTGAAATTGCCGGAGCATCAATGCCTTCATCAAGTTCAGATAAAAAAGCATCAGCATCGTCTTTCTTATCCGAGCCACAAGAACTTACCGTTAGCATGGCCGTGATAAGCAAAAATGGGAGATAGTTTTTCATTATATTTTTGTTTTTAATGCTTAGTTACAAGTAAGCAAGTCTAAATTAGTTTTCAAATTTACCTACTTTTTTTTAATCTGTATATTGCCAAGGGCATTTATTAATTTTGCCAACCATTCAAAATAAAGTGCAATATACAACCCAAACGACATAAACCATATAACCGCTATGTTAAACCAAAAGGTATCAAACGTTTTACCAAAGAGTGGTTTACTGGGTGCATAAAAATGAGTCCGGTAGTCGAGCATATTGCTAGTATGATAGGTTTCGTTAAAAATAGGGTCAATCCGTTGGATTAACCTGTCTTTATGAATAATAGTACGGTCTTCGGCATTTACTCGCCTCACCAGATCTGCCAATGATTGATTAAAATACTTCGATTTATACTCACCAATGTTATAATCATCTTTTTGGTTTAAATAATGTATTAGTTTTTCTTTATCTTGAGTTGCTTTATTATATACGTTAAAATTATAGCCTTCAAGAGCTTTGGTGTAGTTTTTGAGTAAGGGCAATGTGGCTTCCGAAAAATTAGACCAACGGGTTAAGCTATCTAGCATGTTGGGCTGGTAGCCCTCTATGGGTTTTTGGTCTTTAATGATATTTTGAATAATACCCATTTTATGGGCCTTTAACTTGATTGAGTCTGTATTGTCAATTTCAGAAATCAACCCATTTATAATTGGCACCACATAAGCGGTAACAAAATTTGCCTGAGATGTTTTTTTATCAAGTTCAAAATAGGTGTTTTCGTATAAGTTATTTTTGGCAAGCTCAACGGCCATGGCCTCAAACGCCCACCTGGAAGCCATAATGTCAGCTACTAACGGTACCTTGTCTTTAGAACTCAGGGTGTCGTTAAGTTTATCAAATTCAAACATTAAGCCTGATAATATCATTTGAGGAATGAGAATTATAGGGATAAGGATGTACACAGTAACAGCCGAATTAAATGCCGATGATACATTAAGACCAACCATATTCGCAAAAAACGAAATGCTAAATAAAATGAGCCAAACACTCAACGTCATCCCATGGATTTCTAATATTAAATTACCCACCAATGCAAATGAAAATGTTTGCACGGCCGACATCACTAAAAGAATAACCATTTTAGACATTAAATAGCTATTTCTGTTTAGGTTTAAGAACGATTCTCGTCTAAGTATCTTTCTGTCTTTTATAATTTCTTCGGCACTAACCGAAAGCCCCATAAATAGCGCCACGATAATGCTCATTAATATAAATACGGGCAGGTTATCGTTAAATAAATAGCTGTAGCCATCAGCGGTTGGTGTATTGGTGTATTTTATTATAAAAGCTAAAATAAAGGCCAATAAAGGTGCTTCAAGCAGGTTTATAACAAGGTATTGCGTGTTGCCAAGTTTCGATTTTACATCGCGTAATGTAAAAATGATTGCCTGTTTAATTTTATTTGGAATTTGCAATAAATTAGGAGGAGGCGTTGAAACCTCTTTTACTTCGGGTATCTCAAACCGTTCTTCGTAATGCTCGTTCCATTGCTCTGGAGTTACTTTGCGCTTATTCGTTAGCTGCCCATACTCATCCACTACTTGGGCTTCAATAATATTAAAAATTTGCTCTGGGTTTACGTTACCACAATTGGTACATTGCCCTTTTATACGATCTACTTGGTGGGTAACTTCTTTAAAGTAGGTTACACCCTCTACAGGGTTGCCATAATACACAGGAAACCCTCCTGTATCCATAATGTACATTTTATCAAACATTTTATAGATGTCTGACGAAGGTTGGTGAATTACTACAAAAATAAGCTTTCCTTTAATCGAAAGTTCTTTGAGTAAATCAATCACATTTTCCGAATCTCTGGAAGACAAGCCTGAAGTGGGCTCATCTACAAAAAGCAATGCCGGTTCTCGAATTAGCTCCAGCGCAATATTGAGCCTTTTTCGTTGGCCACCACTAATGGTTTTTTCGAGCACATTGCCTACACGCAAATCCTTTCGTTGTTCAAGGCCAAGGCTTGTTAATACTTCAATTACTCGTGTATTTAATTCTTCCTCACTTAGGTTGTCGAAACATAGCTTAGCATTATAGTATAGGTTCTCATACACTGTTAACTCTTCTATAAGGAGGTCATCTTGAGAAACGTACCCAATTACACCCTGAATTTCCTCTTTTTGCAAAGCAGTGTCAATGCCGTTTATTTTTATACTTCCCTTGGTGGGTGTTTCTAAACCTGCGAGTACATTTAGCAAAGTAGTTTTGCCTGCACCAGAAGCTCCCATTATGCCAATAAGCCTGCCTGGACCTTCGTGTATATTTATATCGTGCAGGCCTACCGCCCCATTGGGAAACCTAAATTCTACGTGGTCGGCTATAAACGAAAGTTCGGTTGCCTTAAAATCAGGGTTAAAATTGGTGATAATATCGCTGTAATACAGCGCATCTCCAGCTGGCATTTTAACAGTACTCCCGTGCGAAAAAATATAAGCACCATGGGCACTCATAATAAACCCATTCAGGTTTATTTCATCATGGCCTATGTACTTTACAAAGTACATATCTACACTGTTAATCTTTAAAAAGATTAATTTGCCATCAAGGTTCGAGTATAAAAATCGATTATTAGGGTCTTCTTCGGTAGGTATTTCTCGCGTTGCCTGTATTACCGTGGGAGTGTTAAATTTTTTGTCAGTACCCTCGGTGCCATAAAAAACAAACTGCCTAATTATTTCATATTCATCTTTTTCAAAGTTGAACACCTCGGCTACGGTATCTAAAATGCCCAGTTCTGTTTCGGTAACTTCATCATCGGCTTTAACAAGCTCCATGATTTTTATAAGTACAACAATTTTTTGTCGTTGGGTAAGTGTTTTATTAATTTTTCGGCACAACCCTAAAATGCGTACCGAGTCTTTCATAGAGGTGCGTTGCTTTTCTTTTTTCTCCCCTCCGTAATCCACAAGTTTATCATAAATCTCTAAGTACTCTTTAACAGAGTCTTGGTCGAGTTCTTGATTAAAAAATCGAATTACATACTCTCGCTCCTGTTCTTTAACCCCTCCATCTTGTTTCGAGAAAATCGCAAATAATTGGGTTAACGCTTTTAATATCTCTTCACTCACTTTTTAACAGTTTTCTTTGATAATATGCTAATCTACAAATATTCGACTATTTGCCATTAGATAATAGTTTAACAATTGATTTTTATAATCTGTAAAATACAAAATCTCATTATTCTTAAGATACCTTATGTCGTATATTTGAAAAAAAACCAATCATGTTTAAAGCGAGTGTTCGTAATAATTCGTACCAGATTAGTGTTGATAAAGAAGAGATACTCATTGACGGGAAAGAAATTGAGCTTGATTTAGCTAAGTTAGGTCAGCATAAATACCATATAATCTCCAATCATAAATCGTACAGTGTAGAGCTGGTTTCGTTGGATAGAGCCAAAAAACTTGTTTCTGTTAAAGTAAATAATATAGTTTACAAAGTGGCTCTTAAAGATAAAATGGATGAGCTATTAGTTAAGCTTGGCATGGAGGCAATGTTAGAGGCAAAAACAGAAGATTTAAAAGCACCTATGCCAGGGTTAATCTTAGAAATTGCGGTTGAAAAAGGACAGGCTGTAGCAAAAGGAGATAAACTACTTATTTTGGAGGCGATGAAAATGGAAAATGTAATAAAAGCAGGAGGAGAGGGCATAGTGGCTGATGTTAAAGTAAATGTGAGTGATAGTGTTGAGAATGGTCAAATTCTTATCACGTTTGAATAGCTAAAAAAAAGCACCTTGCTTATATTTGAGCAAAATATAAAATCCTCCTAACTTTATGAAGTACAAAAGAATACTGTTGAAACTAAGTGGCGAAGCCTTAATGGGCGATAACCAATATGGAATAGATGCCGGTAGAATTGAGCAGTATGCCAGAGAGATAAGGTTAATTAAAGACGAAGGGATTGAGATTGCTATTGTAATTGGAGGAGGCAATATTTACAGAGGGGTAGATGCCGAGCGCACAGGTATTGATCGTGTACAAGGAGACTATATGGGTATGCTTGCCACAGTAATTAACGCCATGGCTTTGCAGAGTATTTTAGAGAAAAACGGAATGTACACCCGGTTAATGAGCGGCATTAAGATGGAGCAAGTATGCGAGCCATTTATAAAACGAAAAGCTGTAAGGCATCTTGAAAAAGGAAGAATTGTGATATTTGGAGCCGGTATTGGAAACCCTTATTTTACTACCGATTCCACTGCTAGCTTGCGTGCCATCGAAATGCAGGCTGATGTGGTTTTAAAAGGCACCAGAGTGGATGGCGTTTACACGGCTGACCCAGAAAAAAATGCAGATGCCACGAAATATACTACACTAAGTTTTCAAGAAGCGTACGAAAAAGGCTTAAAAATTATGGATATGACAGCCTTTACGTTATGTCAAGAAAATGATTTACCTATAATTGTATTTAATATGAACAAATCCGGCAACCTGCTTTCCATTGTAAAAGGAGAGGAAGTCGGCACCTTAATTAAGTAATAATAATGGAAGAAATTCAAATGTACCTAGATGATGCGGCTGAAAAAATGGAGGGTGCCGTGCAACATGTTGCCTCAGAAATTACCAAAATTAGAGCAGGCAAAGCTATGCCCAATATGCTCGATGGCATAAAGGTAGAATATTATGGCACACTAACACCACTCAACCAGGTTTCGAGTGTAACCAGCCCAGATGCTCGTACATTAATGATTAAGCCTTTTGAAAAAAGTATTATTCAAGACATTGAAAGAGCAATCATCAACAGTGATTTGGGGTTAAATCCTCAAAACGATGGCGAACAAGTAATTATAAATGTGCCAGCACTTACCGAAGAACGTAGAAGAGAGTTGGTAAAGCAGACCAAAGTAGAAGGCGAAAAAGGTAAAATAAGTTTAAGAAATGCTCGGCATGAGTCTATTCAGGGTATTAAAGCCCTTAAAGAGGAGGGTGTATCAGAAGATGATATAAAGTGGGGGGAAGAAGAAGTTCAGCTTACTCTTAATAAAAACTCAAAACAAATAGATGAGCTATTGGCTCGTAAGGAAGAAGAAATAATGACTGTGTAAGATGGGATTGGAATTTAAAGATATTGCAGCCGTTTCGGGCAAAGGAGGGTTATTTAAAATATTAAAACCTACCAAATCGGGGGTCATTCTCGAATCGTTGGATGATAAAAAAGCAAGATTGGTGGCTACTGTGCATAATAAAATTTCTGTGCTCGAAGAAATTTCAATTTATACACATACAGCTGAAGGAACTACGCCTTTAAAAGAAGTTTTTTATACCATTCATAAAGAGTTTGATGGCGATACAGGCTTGGATAAAAACTCGGATACAGAAGAACTAAAGAGTTTCTTTGGTCATGTGCTTAAAGATTATGACGAGGATCGTGTGTATGTATCGGACATAAAAAAAATGGTAACTTGGTATAATGTGTTGGTAAAAGAAGCCCCCGAATTATTAAAAAAGCCAGCCAAGAAAAAGAAAGATGCCCCAGCCAAAAAAAGCTGATAATCTAATACCCTTAGTAGAAATAACCAATAAAGACGTTGGTCTTTCCCTTTCTCCTTCGGTTATTCTTACCGAAGAGGATTTGCATAAAGCACTAACAAGAGCTGTTGAATACCTGCTTGACAAAGATTTTGAAAAGCTGATGCAGATTTTGTATCGGATTGATGTGAGCGAAACCAAAGTAAAGCAAGCTTTTGGATTGGAACAACATGTAGCGGAACAAATAGCTCAGCTAATTATTGAGCGTGAGCAGCAAAAAATAATTACACGAGCTAAGTACAAGGGGTTGTAAATTATACCGGTAGTCGCCTCAAACTCAATAACCCTTGAGTGTAATTTTGGTTTATGTATTTTAAAAACGCAATATCACTTTCTCGTTTATTTATGAATAGTGGTCGGGCGAATATGCTAGTAAAACAGTCTAAAAATAGTCAATCTCTCCAAAATTAGCAAAAAAAATCGCCTGACCGCTAAGTAAATTATTAGTACCTATTCAGCCGAAAAAACATAGCCACCACCCGCTAGCTAGCGGGCAAAGAACCACAAAGTATTAACTTCAGAACAACTGACCTCAAGGGATTTAAGATGAGACCATTTTAAAGAAAATCACGAGATTTGAGTCGGGAAAAATGGTTTTGGTTAGGTTCATTTCGTTGCAGAGTTTTTGTAAAACAAGGTCATC
>JALSJD010000096.1 GCA_026989535.1 Cyclobacteriaceae bacterium | reverse complement strand
TTTATTTTATCAACCCCTTCCGTTTTAAAATGGTTTCTACAAACTTTCGTTCGTTCTCAGTTTTAAAAATTTTAAACGGAAAGTGCATTAACTGCGCATTATTAACAATAAGCACGATGGCATCGTTGGTTACTTTGGCTTTTTTAATCTGATCCCATTTCATAGGCATTCCTTGTTTAGAGCTCAGCTTAACCATTATTTGCTGCGAGTTAATTTCATACGCCAACTTATCAAACAAAATTTTGGTTTGCTCTAACTGGGTTACGCCCGCAAACTGAATAAGCCAAAACAACAGGTAAATTATTACGGCTATGGCTGTACCCCAAAACCACCACGTATTGGGTATAAAAAAGTAGCCACTACAAAGGGCTAATGCTATTAAACTCACCCACCACTGCTTAGTGAGTATATTAGTCATGGCCAATTTAATGTAGGTGCCTGTTTCGAGTTTATATTTCTTTGTTTTTACAATCATTTGCAAGGTGTTGAGTCTAAATAAAGCACAAAGCTAGTGTGTTAATCACTAAATTCATTCACTATTTTTTCTGTCTTTTTTCTTTGTGCCGTGCCTGCCTGTATTCCATAGTAAGACTGTTTGCTTTTTTACGTGCTATTCCCGCCTAGTAACAAGAAGGTTACATATGAATAGCCCTATTATCAGTAGCTGCCAAGCAGGCCTCTTTTACGGCTTCCATATAGGTGGGGTGGGCGTGGCTCATACGGGCTACGTCTTCAGCCGAAGCCCGGTATTCCATTGCCGTAACGGCCGAAGCAATCATATCTGCTGCTCTAGCACCAATAATATGCACACCTAAAATCTCATCGGTCTGTTTGTCGGCCAGTACTTTTACCTGCCCTTCAATATCCATACTAGCTCTGGCTCTGCCGAGTGCTCGGTACGGGAATGACCCCGTTTTATAGGCTCTGCCCTGCTCTTTTAATTGCTGCTCGGTATAACCCACAGCCGCCACTTCGGGCCAAGTGTAAACCACCCCGGGAATAAGGTTATAATGAATATGGGGCTTTTGACCTGATATGGTTTCGGCCACAAAAACACCTTCCTCTTCTGCCTTATGCGCTAACATTGCCCCTTTAATTACATCCCCAATGGCGTAAATATTGGGTACATTTGTTTGCAAGCTCCCATTTACGTCAATTCTGCCTGCTTTATCGGTGGTGATACCTACATTTTCTAAGCCAAGACCTTCGGTAAATGGTTTACGCCCTACGGCTACTAAGCAGTAATCACCTTTCACTTCAACGGTTTCGCCCTTGCTATTTTCGGCTTTAACCGAAACTGTTTTAGCTGTACTTTTTACTTCGGTTACTTTATGTTTTAAATAATACTCAAAGCCTAGTTTCTTTAGCACCTTTTTTAACTCACGCCCCATGGTGGCATCCATGGTAGGGATAAGGCTATCCATATATTCCACCACAGAAACCTTTGCCCCCAATCTTGCATACACGGAGCCCAGCTCAAGACCAATTACACCTCCACCAATAATTACAAGGTGTTTGGGTATTTCTTTTAGCTGAAGTGCTTCGGTAGAGGTAATAACTCTTTTCTTATCCAGTTTGATAAAAGGCAGTGAGCTTGGCTTAGAGCCGGTAGCAATAATCACTTTATCAGTAGTGATTGTTTGTTCTTTTTCCCCTGTAATTTTTATTGTGTTTTTATCCACAAAAGAGCCAAGTCCTTGCAGCACATCAATCTTATTTTTCTTCATTAAAAAATCGATGCCTTGGGTAGTTTGGGCTACCACTTCGCCTTTGCGCTTAATCATTTGCCCTAAATCGGCCTTAACACCCGTCAATTTTATGCCGTGTTCGGCAAAGGTGGTTTGGGCATTATGATAGTGTTCGGTGCTGTCGAGCAATGCTTTGGAAGGGATGCACCCCACATTTAAGCAAGTACCTCCTAGAGTGCTGTATTTTTCAATCAGTGCAGTTTTAAAACCGAGTTGTGCACAACGGATGGCGGCCACATAGCCACCGGGCCCTGATCCTATAATTGTTATATCGTATTTCATAAGAGAGATGTTAGATGATTAGACGTAAGATGTTAGACAAAAGGCCCAAAATCATTTTACTTCAGTTCCTTTTTTAGTTTATTCTTTAGATGGAGCATTAGTTGGTAATATTGGTGCAAATGACTAAAAATGGAGCTGGCTACTTCTTCGTGGTAAATATGCGTGGTTTGGTTTCTATCATCCAACATTTTCAACCAGACCTCTTGGTCTTTTGTATTAATAAACCCTTGAATAAGCCCTGCTTGCAATGCTTTTCTAGGCGATTTGCAATCTTCTACGCCAAAATATTCCAATACTGTTTTTAAGGTTTTCCACGAAAGCTCAAACGAATACTCAAAGCGTTGAATGGCTCCATCTCGTTCAATATCACTTGGGTTCTCCAGTATTCCTTTTTTGAAAGAAGCTAGAGCCTTTTCGAGTTGATTGATTTTAGCGTTGGCTAGGGCTAGTGTCATGATGTAAATATTCAATGTTTTGTAAGGCAATTTTAGCAAAAGAGGCATCTACTTTGCTAAAATCTACTACATCAAAGGTATAAAGACTTGGGAGTTCGTCATTAAGCAAATGTTTAATTCTATTTAAAAGTATTGGCTCAATAGGTTTATTGGCTTTAATTCCTACATCAATATCGGCAGCTATTAACTTAGGTTTATTAGCTTGTGAACCAAAAATAAATAGCTCATATTGATAACCTGCCAGTTCTTTTTGAATTGCATCGGATACAGAATTTAGTAATTTTTGGCGGGAAATCATTAGCGTTTAAATTTTAATCTAATTGTCTTGGGTCTTTCTTTACACATCTAACAACAACCTTGTTGGGTCTTCCAATAACTCCTTCAGCCGCACTAAGAAACTTACCGATTCACGTCCATCAATAATACGATGGTCATAGCTAAGGGCTAAGTACATCATTGGGCGAACCACGATTTCGCCATTTTCTACTACGGCACGCTCTACAATATTGTGCATTCCTAAAATAGCTGATTGTGGAGAGTTAATAATTGGGGTTGACATCATGGAGCCAAACACCCCGCCATTGGTAAGGGTAAACGTTCCGCCTGTCATTTCTGGGATGGAAAGCTTGCCATCTCTTGCCTTAAGGGCGAGTCTTCTCACTTCAGCTTCTATACCTGCAAAGCTAAGTTTTTCGGCATTTCTAATCACAGGCACCACCAAGCCTTTAGGCGCAGAAACCGCAATCGAAATATCGCAATAATCAAAATGCACAATTTCTTCGCCATCAATTTGCCCATTTACCGAAGGCCACTCAAGCAATGCCATTGTACACGCTTTGGTAAAGAACGACATAAAGCCTAATCCTATTTCGTGTTTTTCTTTAAATTGCTCTTTATACTTTTTACGCAAGTCCATAATGGGCTTCATATTAACCTCGTTAAAGGTGGTGAGCATAGCCGTATCGTTTTTAACGGCTACCAATCTGCGAGCCACCGTTTTTCGCAAACTGCTCATTTTCTTGCGTGTTTCGTTGCGCGCTCCAACAGGTGGAGTCGCAACTTCGGTCTTTGTTGCTACAGGAGCAGCAGGTTTAGATGTCTGTTTTTGAGCCTTTTCGGCATCTTCTTTGGTTATTCTCCCATCTACACCTGTGCCAGTTACCGAAGCAGCATCAATTCCTTTTTCTGCCAGTATTTTAGCCGCAGCCGGTGAAGCGTGGCCAGAGGCATACGTAGTATTTACACTTGCAGCAGCCTGAGCAGGAGCACCGGCCGGAGTTGCCGCTGTAGTTGGAAGTTCATCACTTAGTGCAATCGTACAAATCAAATCGCCAATTTGCAGTGTGTCTCCTTCGGCACAGGATGGATGTAAAACACCTGAACCTTCGGCAGGTAATTCAAAGGTGGCTTTATCGGAATCTATTTCTGCAATAATCTCATCTAGCGTTACAAAATCCCCATCGTTTTTTAGCCAGGCACTCATCGTTACTTCGGTAATAGATTCCCCCACTTCTGGCACTCGCATTTCGATTATTTCACCTATTGGTTTAGGGCTTTCTGCTTGAGGTGCAACTGCTTCTGACTTTTGCTCAGCAGGAGCTGAGGAGCTTTCTTCAATCACACAAACCGTAGCACCAATGGCAATGGCATCACCTTCTTGTGCTTTAATTCGTAATATGCCTGCTGCTTCAGCATTTAATTCAAACGTGGCTTTGTCAGATTCAAGCTCACATAAAACTTCATCCATTTCCACAAAGTCCCCATCCTTTTTTAGCCAAGCGGCTATGGTCACTTCTGTTATCGATTCCCCTACTTGAGGTATTTTAATTTCTAAAGGCATAATCTATACGTTAAAGGCGGTTTCAATAATTTCTTTTTGTTCTACATCGTGCATTTTATGGTAGCCTGTGGCTGGTGAGGCACTCGGTTTACGTGCTATCACTTTTAGTTCGTACGAATGGTAGGTGCGTAAAACGAATGCCCAATAGCCCATATTCGAAGGTTCTTCCTGCACCCAAAATACGGGTGGGTTGCCAAGTGCTTTTAAGGCATCGTCTAATTGCAAATCTGGGAATGGGTAGAGTTGCTCTACTCTGATGATGGCGACCTCTTTACGTTTCCCTTTTTGCTGCTCTTCTATTAAATCGTAGTAAATTTTCCCGGAGCAAATCAAGGCTCGTTTTACTTTTTTAGGATCAGCATACTCATCAACAAGTAACTCTCTAAAATTACCACTGGTAAATTCTTTAACAGGAGATACAACTTTAGGATGCCTAAGGAGTGATTTTGGTGACATTATAATGAGTGGCTTACGAAATTTCCACGCTAATTGTCGCCTAATTAAATGGAAATAATTAGAAGGTTCGGTAATATTTGCCACCACGATATTATACTCAGCGGCCAGTTGCAAATAGCGTTCAGGTCGCGCATTCGAGTGCTCAGGCCCCTGGCCTTCGTAGCCGTGGGGCAGCAACATCACCATCCCATTCATACGTTGCCATTTACTTTCGGAGGGTGTTATAAATTGATCGATAATTACCTGCGCACCGTTGGCGAAATCGCCAAATTGAGCCTCCCAAATGACCAAGGCATTGGGGTTGGCCATGGCATAGCCAAACTCAAAACCAAGCACCGAAAATTCGGCTAATAATGAGTTATAAATATCGAATGTTTTTTGCCCTTTTTCTATATGATTAAGACTGTTATAGGCTTCGTTGGTTTCAGCATCGTGTAGCACAGAGTGCCTATGCGAAAATGTGCCTCGCTGTACATCTTGCCCTGAAAAACGAACTGGATGACCTTCTAATAATAAGGAACCATAGGCCAATAACTCTGCTGCTCCCCAGTTCAACATTTTGTCTTTAAAAAACATATCCTGCCGCTGCTTCAACTGCTTTTCAATCTGCCGAAGTGGTTTAAACCCACCAGGAATTTTGGTCAAAGCCTTTCCAATTTTGTCGATAACGATCTGTTTAACGGAAGTATCAGGCGATCGGTCAAAATCGGCAGGGTTCGATCTTCTTAGGCTCTGCCATTCTTTTTCTAAGGGAGAAAATTTATACGGAAGAGGCTTTTGTTTAACCAAATTAAGTCGATCCTGCAATTCATTTCGAAACGACTTATCCATTTTTTTGGCAAGCTCTGCATCAATATCCCCTCTACCAATTAATGCTTTATTATAGATTTCTCGTGGGTTGGGATGTTTGGAGATAATATTATACAGTTGTGGTTGTGTAAACTTAGGCTCATCGCTTTCGTTATGCCCGTGCCTGCGATAGCACACCATATCGATAAAAATATCTCGGTTATAACGTTCTCTAAATTCAGCAGCCGTTTTTACACAATACACCACCGCCTCAGGGTCATCGCCATTAACATGAAGCACGGGTGCATCAATAATTTTAGCAACATCGGAGCTGTAAATACTGGAGCGAGCATCTTCAAAATTAGTGGTAAACCCAACCTGGTTATTAATGATAAAATGAATAGTTCCGCCTGTATGATAACCCTCTAACATACTCATTTGTGTAAGCTCATAACCTATCCCTTGCCCGGCAATGGCAGCATCACCGTGAATTAATATAGGGAGAACCTTGTCAAAATCTTTATTGTATTGGCCTTCAGCTTTGGCTCGAACAAATCCTTCCACCACTGGGTTTACGGCCTCTAAGTGCGATGGATTTGGTGCTAATTTTAAATCTACTTTTTTGCCAGCTTCGGTAATGATTTGGGAAGAATAGCCCATATGGTATTTTACATCACCATCGCCCATGGTCATATCGGGCAGCACGGCTCCTTCGAACTCGCTAAAAACTTGCTCGTAAGTTTTGCCCATAATGTTTACCAGCACATTTAAACGGCCACGGTGAGCCATGCCAATTACTATTTCTTCTACACCTAAATCTGCACTGGCGTTAATAATGGCATCTAGCGCAGGAATGGTGCTTTCGCCCCCTTCTAACGAAAATCGTTTTTGCCCTATGTATTTGGTATGAAGAAAATTTTCGAACACAACGGCCTCATTTAACTTGCTAAGTATTCGTTCCTTTTCTTTAGTACTCGGATTAAAATTTAAGGCATCATGCTCCACTTTTTGTTTAAACCAATCCAACATTTCAGGGTCGCGGATATACATATACTCAAAGCCAATACTGCCTGTGTAGGTAGATTTTAAGGCTTCAATAATTTTTTTGAGCGTTGTTCTGCCAATTTTTAGTTCGTTGCCTACTTCAAACTCGGTATCTAAGTCTGCTGCTGAAAGGCCGTGGTCAGCTAAAGCCAGTCGAGCACCACGGTCTTTACGCTTACGAATTGGGTTGGTGGTTGCTTCCAAGTGCCCACGTGTACGATAGGCATGGATTAAGTTTCTGACATTTATTTCTTTTCCTTCAATAGCCGTTGGCTTTCCATCATCGCCAAACTTTTGTAAAGAGAATTCGAATCCTTCAAAAAAGCGTTGCCAGCTTTCATCTACTGAGGAGGGATCTTGTTTGTACGAAGTATATACTTCATCTAAGTAATTGCCGTGTGCATTGGCAATATAAGAGTACTTGTCCATAACGGTTTGTTGCCTAATAAGTTGTCAAAGGTAGGTGTAGTTTTTGTTAATATGAAATTGCTTAAGCGGTTATAGGTGTATTTGCGCAACACCAAGGGCTTAAAAAGGGGGTCGGAAGCCAGAAGTTAAACAACTCGGGTTCTAGCTTTTGATTTGCTACCTTTGCAAGATGTCTCAAAAACCTACCCAAAAAACGATCGAAGAACCTAAAGGGACTCGTTTAAACAAATACATTGCCAATGCGGGCGTTTGCTCAAGGCGAGAAGCCGACAACCTAATTGCCGATGGCAAAATTAAAGTGAATGATAAGCTGGTTACCGAAATGGGTTACAAGGTTTTTCCGAACGATAAAGTAGTGTATAACGGCAAACAATTACAGGGCGAAAAACTAGTTTACGTGCTACTTAATAAGCCCAGAGATTTTATCACTACCACTAACGATCCTCAAAATAGGCGAACCGTAATGGATTTAGTAAAAACGGCAGGCGATGAACGAATTTTTCCTGTAGGGCGATTAGATAGAAACACCACAGGTTTATTATTGCTTACCAACGATGGCGATTTAACCAAAATATTAAGTCATCCATCGCATAATGTAAAAAAAATATACAAGGCAACCTTAGACAAACCTCTCACTAAAAAAGACTTTGAATCAATAAAAGCTGGTTTTACCCTTGATGATGGGCCCGTTACTTTAGATGATATTGCCTATACTTCGGCCTCTGGCTTTGAAGTTGGGGTGGAGATACACCTTGGCAGAAACCGCATTGTTCGTAGAATTTTTGAGCATTTTGACTACGAAGTAAAGCACCTAGACCGAGTGGTTTTTGCAGGCCTTACCAAAAAAGATTTGCCTCGAGGTAAATGGCGGTTTCTTTCTCCCAAAGAAATTGGCCTCTTGAAAAAGAGAAAATAAGCTGATTACAAATTAATCTTGCTCACTCTTTTTTGATGCCTTCCACCTTCAAATTCAGCCTCTAAAAAAGCATTGGTAATGGCAATGCCATCAGCTTCTGAAATATAGCGAGCTGGCATACAAAGCACATTGGCATTATTATGCTGGCGCGCTAAAGAGGCTAACTCAGGTTGCCAGCAAAGCGCAGCACGAATATCAGCATGCTTATTGGCAGTCATACAAACTCCATTGCCGCTACCGCAAATTACCACACCTAAATCGTATTGGCCAGAGTGCACGCCTGTTGCTACCGGATGCGCAAAATCAGGATAATCCACAGAGTCGCCCGAATGAGGCCCAAAGTCTTTGACCTTATGCCCTTTTTTTTCCAATAACTCAACAATTACTTTCTTTAAACCGTACCCTGCATGGTCTCCTCCAATTGCTACATTCAAGCTCATAATAGAATTGTTTTTTGTTAAACTGCGTTTTTTTCTTTATTTCGATGTACTGCTGCCGATATAAATATACTTATTTGATACAAACCAAGCAAAGGTATGGCAATTAGTACCTGGCTCATAGGGTCAGGTGGGGTAAGCAGTGCACCCAAAATTAAGATAACCACAATGGCGTGGCGTCTATAATGTTTCATTATATGTGGTGTGATTAATCCTGCTTTCGAGAGGAAATACACCACCATAGGCAATTGAAATAATACGGCACTTGCCAATACAATCATTGATATAGTAGATACATAATTAGACAGTTCAAACTCATTGGCAATGGAGCCATCTACCGAGTAATGTGCTAAAAAATTAACTGAAAGTGGAGAAATTATATAGTATCCAAAAAGAACACCTAGCGTAAATAATAAGCTAACAAAAAACACAGCGCCTCTGGAATGTTTTTGTTCTTCGGAACGTAATCCTGGTTTAATAAAACGCCATATCTCCCAAAAAACATAGGGGAAGGAAACTAAAAAACCAATTAAAGCAGAGGACGTAATATGCATTGTAAATTGCCCTGTCATTTTTCGATTTTGAATAATGAAAGGTAAATCTTGAATGCAAAGTGCAGGGGAATTAAAGTATTCACCCGCTTCGCACATCATACGATACGTCCAAAAATCTAATCGTGAGGGAGCTAAAATCACGCTATGCCACACAAAATCTTTCGAAAGAAAAACAACAACGGCCAAAATTAAAATGGAAGAAACGGCTCTAATTAAATGCCAACGCAATTCTTCCAAGTGATCCAAAAAGGTCATTTCCTTCTCACCTTCATCTTCGTTATAAACTTCTATTTGATCTAAGGACATTTGCTTTGTTAAGAAATGAGCTGGGCACTAGCGTAGAGAGGAAAAGCCTTCATCCACTGATTAACTTCCGATTTAACCTCCCCAAGGGCCTCCTCATTTGCAATATTTATAATTACTTTATCTATAAAGTTAGCAATGCTTTCCATATCCGACTCTAGCAAACCACGTGTGGTTACCGCTGCCGTGCCCACACGAATTCCTGAAGTAACAAATGGAGATTGGGTATCGAAAGGCACCATGTTTTTGTTGATAGTGATATCCGCCTTTGTGAGGGCATTTTCTGCTTGTTTGCCAGTTACGTTTTTATTTCTAAGGTCAATAAGCATCATATGGTTATCTGTACCTCCAGAAATTAAGTTATAGCCTTTTTGATTAAACGCTTCTGCCAACGTATATGCATTTTTTTGCACTTGAATTACATACTCTAAGTACTCATCAGTTAAGGCTTCGCCAAAAGCAATGGCTTTGGCTGCAATAACATGCTCTAGCGGGCCACCTTGCGTACCAGGAAAAACGGCACTGTCTAAAATAGCCGACATCTTTTTAACCACTCCTTTTAGGGTAGTTTTACCCCAAGGGTTATCGAAATTTTCGCCCAACATAATCATACCTCCTCTGGGGCCTCTTAACGTTTTATGCGTAGTGGTGGTAATAATATGGCAATGCTCCAAGGGGTCGTTTAAAAGCCCTCGTGCAATTAAGCCTGATGGGTGCGAAATATCTGCTAACACGAGCGCGCCAACCTCATCAGCCGTTTCTCTAATATGCTCATAATTCCAATCTCGGCTGTAAGCCGATGCCCCACAAATAATTAATTTTGGCTTCTCTTTACGGGCCGTTTCGCGCAGTTTATCCCAATCAATAAGCCCTGTTGATTCTTCTACGCCATAAAACGAAGTGTTGTATAGTTTACCCGAAAAATTAACGGGCGAGCCGTGAGTTAAATGCCCACCGTGCGATAAATCAAATCCTAAAATTTTATCTGCGGCTTCGAGCACACCAAGCATAACTGCGGCATTGGCTTGTGCGCCCGAGTGAGGTTGCACATTTGCCCAAGAAGCCCCATATAATTCTTTTGCTCTGTCAATGGCTAACTGTTCTATTTCATCTACTATTTCGCAACCGCCATAATACCGTTTTTTAGGAAGCCCCTCTGCATATTTATTGGTGAGCACACTCCCCATTGCTTCCATTACCTGTGGTGAGGTAAAATTTTCGGAGGCAATTAGTTCAAGTCCTTTTTGTTGTCTTTCTCTTTCTTGCCCAATAAGGTTAAATATAGCTTCGTCTCGCTGCATAACTAGTAGAAATTAAAATTTTGGCAAATGTAGTGGTTCTCTTGCCGAAGCACCAATAATCAAACTATAAATAACAGAAAGCAAAATGTGAATTAATCGGGTTCAGATGATTTTAGCCAACTCAACATTATTCATCAATCACATCCTTAATTTCGTGCACTACATTATCTAATTTATGAGCCGATTCTTTTAACATCTGAATCATCGTTTCTTCGTCTTCTGCACTAATGTTTTTACCAAAAAGATTAATAAGACCAAGGATGCTTGCAATTGGGGCTCTCAATTTATGCGCATTCATAAACGCATATTTGTTCATTTTTTTATTTTTCACCTCCATTTCACGTGCAATCTCTTGTGCCCTTGAGTCGAGATTTTTGTTGAGTAGCGTTAGCTCTTTATTGAGCACATCGGTAGTCTTCGATTGTTTTTCAAGTTTATGTTTTTGAGATTCAACTAATCTGCTTTTTACTTCAAGTTCGGACAGGGCTATTTTTAATGATTTCCGCTGCTTATTTATGGCAACCAAGAGGTAAATAGCAACCAGTAAGGCAAAAATAGCTCCTGCTATAATGGCTACTTGGTACTTAATAGTATTGCTACTGCTATCGTGTTTTTGTTGAAGGAGACTGTTTTCCTTTTCCATCTTTTCAAGTTGGTAAACCATTTCAAATTCAGTTGCTTGTCTTGAAACAGATAGGTTGTAAATATTGTCTTTAAGGTTAGAATACAGAAGCAAATTATTAAAAGCCTGAGTGGTATCCCCTTCCTTCAAAGCTAATTGGTAAAGGTTTTTATAGGTTTCTAACTCTATATGTTCGTACCCGTATTTTTGAGCCATTGCAAGTGTTTTATCTAATTCTATTGCTGCCTCATTTAAATTATTTACAATTGTATGTAATCCCGATAAAAGAAGGTGAGCCTCAGCTAAGCGCAATGCATTATTAATCAAACCTGCAAAATAAATACTTTGCTCTATGTACACAATAGCCTCTTCATAATAACCTTGGTTTTTTTTGAGTTTCGCAAACAAATAATTCATAAATGAGGTCATTTTAATGTTTACGCTTTTTTCAGGCAATTTTTTGGCTAAATCGAGGTAGAAGCTGGCAGAGTCGTTAACATTCATATTAATAAATACCTGCGCTATATTTAAATTGTTTAATATGGTATTATCTGTTTTTGAATATGCCTTGATTAAATGTCGGGTCTTCCGTAAGTAGCGTAAAGAGTTTTTGTGATACTGCAATTTTTTATAGACCTCCGCAATGTTATTATAATTACTAATTATGCCGATAGTATCTTGTAACACTTCATAGCGTGTAAGTGCATTAAAGTACCATTTTAGCGAAAGGTTATACTTTGCAGAGGCCCAGTTTACACTTCCTTTTACCGATGCGGCTCTGGCAATAGCGACCGAATCCTTTTGATATAAAGCCATATTATAAGCTATATTACTCAGGCTATCTGCTTTTTTTAGGTCGCTAAAAATAAGCGTAAATGCCTTCTCATTTAATGCCATTAAGCTATCGTGGCTTATAACACCTTTGGCAGATTGCCCCAAAGCAGAAACTGCCACAAGAATTAATAAATGAGTATATAAAAAACGGAAAAATCTAGTCATAAATTAGGTTTGAAAAACAGTTGATTCTACTAGCTCGCTTATTAACTTTTTAATATTGCTAATATGTGTTGAGGTTACATTGGTTTGTCCAATAACTAACCTAATTGTAAACCAATCGTTCAATTTTGTATGTGTTAAATAGGCTTTGCCGGAGTCGTTTATTTGTTCTAAGAGTTGCTCACTTAATACATTCAGTTCTTCTTTTGTTTTGCTCAGGTCAGCAAATCTAAAACAAATGGTGTTTAAATCTACAGGTGCCATCAACTCCAATTGAGGAAATTCCTCTATCCATTTTTTAAAGTTTTGGCTTAACTGCAAATGCAACCGAATCTTTTTTTGCAGTTTTTCTACGCCAAAGTTTCTAATCACAAACCATAGTTTAAGCGCTCTAAATCGCCTGCCAAGTGGCACGCCCCAGTCTCTATAATTGGTTACTTGGCTGTCTTCTTTTGTTTTTAAATACTCAGGCGATTCGGCAAATGTATTAATAAGGGCGGCTTTATCTTTGACAAAATAGACCGAAGCATCAAAATTGGTAAACATCCATTTATGCGGATTAAAAACCAAAGAGTCGGCTTTTTCCAGTCCCTGTACCATCCATCGCATTTCGGGTAAAATAAGAGCCGTACCCGCTAAGGCTGCATCAATATGCAACCACAGTTTATGCTTCTCGGTTATTAAAGCAATTTTGGGCAAAGGGTCGATGGCGGTGGTGCCAGTGGTGCCAATAGCCGCAACCACCATTAAAGGAGTTAAACCATTGGTTACATCTTGTTGAATGCTCTTTTCTAACTCAATCGGGTTAAGAGCAAAGGTTTCATCCACAGCAATTTTTACCAAATTGTTTTTGCCCAACCCTGCAATGGCCATAGCCTTGTCAACCGATGAATGTGCTTGCTCGGAGCAATACACCCTCAGCTTATTATGGGTTATGCCTTCTTTGTTGGTGGTAAACCCACTTATTTTTTCGCGAGCTGTTAAAATAGCATTTAGGGTTGAGTCGGAAGCGCCATTTTGAATACTGCCTGTCCAATTACTTGGCAAAGCCATCATACTTTTAAACCACTCCATCATTTGCTCTTCCAACTCTGCTGCCGAGGGGGAGGTGTTCCAAATCATAGCTTGTACTCCAAGGGTGGCGGTAAGCATTTCGGCTAACACAGAGGGCTTGCTGCTGTTGCCGGGGAAGTAAGCATGAAAAGACGGGTGTTGCCAATGCGTAATTCCGGGCATAATAATTTTTTTAAAATCATTAAAAATAGCGTCCATTTCTTCTCCTGCTTGAGGTGGAGTACTTGGTAATTTCGCTTTAATTTCGCCTGGCTCAACCTGTGATTTAACAGGAAGTTGCTCTACGTTTTCCATGTAGTCGGCCATCCAATCTACTATTTCATGAGCCGATTTTCGGAAATGTTCATTGGTCATTTTTAGTTAATTTTTTTACCGATGGAGGAATAGCTAAATCAAATACTAAGTTAGGGTCTGCAACTTCTTTTTCATACCAGTGTTTTATCGGAACTACGCCCGCCCATAATTCTAGGTTATAATCATCTTCATCATCCACCGGAGGCCCCGTTCTTACCTTTGCCGAAGCCTCTGTAATGTCTAAGGCCAACACTTTAGTAATTTTTAGTTCCTTTTCATTTGTTGGGCGCACTTCTTTTGATCTTCCTTTGGCCATCTGTTCTAAAAGCATTTCAAAGGCATTTCTTTTCTCCTCTTCTTCTGTTACAATTCTTGGGGTGCCAAAAACCACCACTGAACGGTAATTTACAGAGTGATGAAAGGCTGAACGCGCCAGCACCAACCCATCTAAATGGGTTATTGTAAGGCTCATTTTTTTAAGGTCGGCAATTGATTGTAGCATTCGGTTGCCTGTGGCTCCATGCAAATAAATAGTTTCGCCCGACCTAGCATAAGCCATTGGAATAGTGATGGGTGTTTCATCAAAAACGTATGGCACATGGCATATAAAATGGCTGTCTAGTATGTTAAAAACTGTAGCCTTATCGTAGGAGGCTCTCTTGCTACCTCGTTTAACTTTTGATAATTTAGAGGGGTTGTAATTTGACATAACTTAATGCGCTTTTAAAGCTTAAAAATACTAGGATAAACTCAATCGAGTGTTGAGATGGTCTTATATTTACGCCATAATTAATAATTTGATTGCCATGATTAAAAAAGTAACTTTAATAATAGCCTTATTCATATCTTTTAATGCCATTAGTTGGGGATTAACAGGGCATAGAGTAGTTGGGGAAATTGCTCAAAAACACCTTAGCAACAAAGCCAAAAAGAATTTACAGCGTGTTTTTGGGCATCAAGGCTTAGCCCACAATGCCAATTGGATGGATTTTGTAAAATCTGAATCGAGTTATAACTATATGAAACCATGGCATTATTGTACCATACCCGATGGCAAAACCTATGCTGAAGCAGGTACACCCGAAGAAAAGGACATTATTTGGGCGATTACTAATTTTACGGGTCAGTTAAAATCTGATACATTAACATTAGATGAAGAGCGGCTTGCTTTAAGGGTACTTATTCATTTGGTGGGAGACATTCACCAACCCTTACACGTAGGTAATGGAGAAGATAGAGGCGGAAATGATGTAAAATTAAAGTTTTTTTGGCAAAGCTCAAACCTCCACCGAGTATGGGATTCGGGTATGATTGATGGAGAGAAATTAAGCTTTACGGAGTTTGCGAGCATGTTAGACCATAATACAAAGGGTGAAATTGAAAAGCTCCAAAACTCAACGCCATTAGATTGGGCAAACGAGTCGAAAGCCTTACGTGCATCGGTGTATGACACCAAAGGAAAAGACAATTTAACCTATCGCTATGTATATGACCACAAGGCACAAGTGCATAGAAGATTAAAAGAAGCAGGAGTTCGATTGGCGGGTGTGATAAATGAGATTTATAAGTAATGAGTCCACTCCTAAAACAAAAGTTATCAGGTTAAACCTTTTTGTCTTCTTTAAGTCTTACTACCAAACAAACACATAGCAAGATGAAAAAGTTAAATATAGGACACCTCTATTAATTGCTTGTACCCTCTGGCTTTTTCTGAGGTTTTTGATTGAGGCGTGGTTTCGAAGGCAGGCTGGTCGCCTGACTAGAAACCACAACGAAGAGCACGAGCCTCAGAAAAAGCCCCTTTGGGTTAGATTAAAGCACTTATCTGCTTCGTTATAATCGACAAAAAGGCAACCAGCCTTCTCTGTCGATTCTGCCTTGCATCTAAGCACTTTATTTCTAACAGAGGGCAAAATCAATTAATAGAGGTGTCCTATAGCAATCGCAATAATCGTATTCCTTTTAACGGGGGCAAGTTTCCAGTCCGAGGCTCAAGTAGTTGTTAGGGTTAAACCACAACATAGAGCAGTGGTTAAGCCTGTTAAAGCCAGGCCACATCACACATGGGTAAAAGGGCATTGGCGATGGAAGAAATCAACGCATTCGTATGTTTGGGTTAACGGGTATTATGTAAAAAATAGAAGAGGGTATAGGTACACGCAAGGCTATTGGGCTAGGGTGCCACATAGAGGTCATATTTGAGTCCACTCCGAAAACACCTAAAACCAATCCCGCCAACTGGCGGATGGGCATCTTTTCACCTTTTTCAATCCGTTGATACCCAGGCATCAACGAATCTCAAAAAATGAAAATCTACTCCAAAATAACTCTTTTTTGAAAATTGTCTGTTTTCGGAGTGGACTCATATTTGGAACCCGGGTTACTGGCGCAGAGGTTAACGCACCAATGCCTTCGGTAAATTTATTGCGTTGGATTCATTAAATGGGTTCAGCGCATTTATCAACATAATTTTTTTGTATTTAAAGAGGTCGGATGCTTTAATTTTTTTAGGTTTAACCACCTTTTTACTAATAAGCTGAGCGCGCATTATGCCTTCTAGCAAGGGAGTATCTGGGGTTAGCCAACCTCGCCCATCAAATAATAAAATATTGGCAATACTAGAGTCGGTTACAAGCCCATTTTTTATAATAATAATTTCATCTGCCTCGCCTTTTTGTGCAAATAGTTCGTCAATGGCACTTCTATCTTGGTATTTATGGGAGTACTCAATATCACTTTCAATTAATTTTAAGGTTTTTACCTTTTTGGGAATATAGGGTTCAAAGCTTACGCCATTAATTTTTTGGTCGTATAATATCCTGCACTTCCATTTCCCTTTTTGCACAAAATCTGGCAGTGGCGTTTTTTCGAGCGAAAGTTTATTGGTAGCATTAAATAAAATAGAACGGCTCTTATTTACTCTTAGCGTATGCCAAAATAAATTTTGCAATTTTCCATCAACGCAAGCAATGGTTTCAATTAAAAGGAACATACACTTTATCTAATAATTCTTGGTATTCTGTGCGGCTGTTACTTTGGGCTGTTACTCCTCCTCCGCTTCTAAATACAAATTCATCATTTTTTTGTTCAATATAACGAATTAATACACCACTGTCAAGTATTAAGCCGTCAAATATTCCAACTATTCCTGTAAAGTACCCCCTTTCGTTAGATTCAATCTTTTTTATAATTTCAACCGTTTTCTTTTTAGGAGCCCCAGAAATGGAGCCTGCGGGTAATAATGAAAATATAATATCACCTAGTTTTGATTGATATTTATTAGGCAGTTTTCCTTCTATTTTAGAAGATACTTGCAATAATTCTTTTCGAGAGGTTTTTACTTTTTCAACATACCGATAATTAGCCACCTTTACTTTCGTAGCCACTTTGCTTAAGTCATTTCTTATTAAATCAACAATGGTAGCATGCTCTGCTTCCTCTTTGGGGTTGTTTAGTAATAGGTGCTCGGCATTTAGCAAAGAGGCATCTATGGTGCCCTTCATCGGATAGCTTGAGATAACACCCTCCTTAATTTTTACAAAGGGTTCAGGAGAGAATACGACCAACTCGTTTTTTATTAATAATTTATAAGGAGCTTTGCTTCGGTAAAAGATGGATGCTAAATCGAGGTTAGTATGAAGTGGTGTTGGGAGTGTTAGGTTTAATAGATAGGAGTTGCCGTAATCCAGTTCACTTATTACTTTATCAAATGCCTTTTTGTACGTTTGAAACGGAACAGGTCTTGGCTCAAACGTAAATGGTTTTTTTACCGTTTGAGGGGGGGCATTTCTTTTTACTCCATTTATATCAAATGAAATAGCTTTTGGAAGCTCCTCTAGCAAGTAGAGTACGGGCTTTTGCAACTCAAAGTCTATCATAAAAAAGAAGGGCAACCCTTGCCCTCCCCATTTATTCATTAATTCTATTGCTTGGTGCTTGGTGTACATTTGGAGCAGACTCCGTTCAGAATATTTTCAGAACTAGGTAAATATTATATCTTTCCTTCCACCACTTTCATAATTTCCTCCTCCAAGGCAAGGGCTTGGGCAGCAAAAGCCTCTCCTTTAGAAACCAATGCGTTGGCCACTTCTTTATCGTCTAAGTCTCCTGCATTAATTTTTACGTTTAGCAAGGCTCCTCTAACGGCTGTTCTGGCACATAATGCGCCCACACCTGCATCGGTAACCGAGTTAGGGTTGCCAATTTCGGCCATGGCCTTCATCACTTCCATCGATTGTAGAGAAACCTCCACCACTTTTAAAGGCACTTCAGTAGCATATTTGGTGGCCTCTTGGATGGCTTGCTTTCGTGCGGCCTTTTCTTCATCGCTACCTTTGGGCAGGCCAAAAGCCCCCATAATTTTATTAAAAGCATTGGTGTCTTCGTCCACCAATGCAAGCAATTGTTTTTGGTAGCCCATTCCTTTTTCGGCCCAATCCGAAAACTCTTCCCACCGGTTGTCCCAGCCTCGTTTATGTGCCGATAAATTAGCCACCATTGTACCCAACGACACGCCTAAAACACCCACATAAGCGGCAATTGATCCGCCCCCAGGAGCAGGAGATTCTGAGGCCGTTTCATCTGCAAAGGCTTTTAAATCCATATCGATAAGCTTTGGTGCTTTATCTTCGATAAGGTACTCAATAATTCGCTCTCGAGGGTTAAATGGTTTTAGGTCATCAAGCCCCATCGACTTAATGGCAATTTTTATAATTTCTTCATCTGCAATGCCTAATGAGCGTTCTTGCTTTTTCAAAAAGTGTTTTCCTGCATCCAGCATTGCTTGTAATGGCACCAACCCAACCAATTCTGACCCTGTTACTCGTACCCCTCTGGCTTGTGCTTTTTTTAATGCTTCGTCAAAAGCAATATGCATTGGAGTAATGTTAATATTGGTAAGGTTTAGCGAGAGTTGCGCAATGCCATACTCTTCAATATACCAACCAATGCCTTTCACGGCTTTTAAGCTTCCCGGAGTACTCATTGGTTCTCCATTCTCATCTTTTATGATTTTGCCTGTAAGGGTTCCACCTTCTCTTTTTACTCGGCCACGCTCACGAATATCAAAGGCAATGGCATTTGCCTTTCGTGGAGAAGTAGTATTTAAATTTACATTATAAGCCACTAAAAAATCGCGCGCACTAATGGCGGTAACGCCTGTGGTTTTAGCTTTAACATATTCGGCAGGACCAAAATCAGGAGCCCAATGTGGATTAGTGAGTTTATCAGCTAAGCCTTCATACTCACCTGCACGGCAGTTGGCTAAGTTTTTTCGTTCTTCGGAGGCAGCTGCATTTTCGTAAAAGTAACCTGGAATGCCCAGTTCATCGCCCACACGTTTACCCAATTTATGGGCATACGTTACCGTTTCATCCATCGTAATATTGGCAATAGGTACCAGTGGGCATACATCGGTTGCGCCAAATCGTGGATGCTCACCCGCATGCTTGCTCATATCTATAAGCTCGGCTGCTTTTTTAATTAATAGAAATGCGGCCTCAATCACTTTTTCGGGCTCACCCACAAAAGTGATTACCGTACGATTGGTTGCCTTGCCAGGATCAACATCTAATAACTTAACCCCTTCTATGGTTTCCACTACATCTGTTATGGCTTTGATTTTTTGTTCATCACGGCCTTCACTAATATTAGGAACGCACTCTATTAATTGTTTGCTCATACTTACTTAAATTTAGGATAGCAAAAATAGCAAAGAGTTAGTTAGAGTTTTTAATTGTTCCTTTGAAATACGTAATTTAGCTATCTTAAAACCCTTAGGCTTATGAACAAATTGATTCTATTGCTTTTCTTATGTAGTTCAGTATCGCTTTTTGCGCAAGAAGAATTTTTGCATCGAAACATTAACCATGCTTCTAAAAACAATATTATACCCGCCATTAGTGGCAATGGAAAAACGATGATTTACCTTACAGATTATTCTAACTCTGGCGAAATGGTGATGGAAATGACCCATTATAAAGCAGGTCGATGGGATGACCCAAAAGAGATTTCGGTACTTAACCCAATGCGACTCAATAATGCCGGAGGCTATTTTTTAGACAATACCGGAGAAGCTATTTGGTTTTCATCTCGTAAACCCGATGGGCTTGGCGGTTATGATATTTGGGTGACCCAAAAAGGCGGTTCGAGTTGGGGACGAGCGAAAAACCCTGGCAAACCATTAAATACCAATATGGATGAGGGCGACCCTTCCATTAGCCCGGATAATCAAAAGCTTTATTTTATGCGGTGCAGCAGAATTGCGCCTAAAACAGCCAAAGGTTGCCAAATTTATGTAAGCGAAAGGAATAAAGGCCGAGGGCTGCCTTGGAAAGAAGCCGTAAAACTGCCTGATTACTTAAATGTAGGCAACACCCTATCTCCGCGTATATTAAGCGATAATAAAACCTTGGTGTTTGCCTCCGACCGACCAGGTGGAAAAGGAGGGTTAGACCTGTGGATGTCAACTTTAGAAGCAGGCGTGTGGAGCCAGCCAGTAAATGTTGATTTTGCAAATACTGTAGATGACGATCGCTATATGAGCATGTCGTTTAGAACGGATTACACTTATTTTACTCGCAAAAATAGCAGCGGGTTTAATGGCATTGTAAAAGCCAAAGTGCCTGAAAAGTTTAGACCCAAAGATGTAATTATGCTAATGGGTAAGGTGATGGATGACCAAGGAAACCCACATTCATTAGATATTAGAATTAATGATTTAGGAACCAGAAAATTGGTTTCACGGGTAATATCTGAGAAAGAAACAGGTGATTTTGTGGCAGTTTTAACCGAAGGAAGCACTTTTGAAATTACCTATGAAGATAGGTCGGGCAAATTAGCTTTTAAAACAGAAATTATTAATGTGGAGGAGTTGAGGAGTTCACGAAGGGAATACCCTATGGTGGAGTTGGTAACTGTAAAACCAGGGGCCACCTTTAATGTGGGAGGCATTGTATTTGATACGCTTTCAAGTACCATTACGGCTTCCTCAAATTTTGAAATGTTACGACTTGCACGACTGATGAAGCAACATAAAGACCTAACATTTAGTATTGATATTTATCAAGAAAGCTACCATCAAGATAGTATTCAACTTGATTGGTTGACGGAGGTAAAATATGATAGCATTAAGGTAATGTTACCTCCGATTGAAATCGATAGTATGGATAACACTCAAAAAGACTCCTTGCTCATGGAAATGAACGATTCGCTCGGTAACACCACCGTGGAAGACACGCTTATTGCCAACGATTATCAAGCTAGAATGAGCGGTGTAGATTCGATTGAAACCTGGGAAAAAGTTCCAGTATATCATAATGATAGAACCCCCCATTATGCCAAAACGCTTGTACAGCACCTTAAAACGAAAGGAATAGCTGAAGAAGCAATTTTAGTTAACGCCCTTGGGCTAATACCGGAAGACAAAAAGAACCGAGTAGTGTTTGTAAAAGGGGTTGCGGTAGTAGTTTCTATGGAATAACTGACATTTTCATTGCTTCTACCCAATTAAAAATATGGCAAAATAGAAAAATTAATTAGCCAACAAGAGCATTGGCACGTTATAAGCCTACTAATTGCACTGTTATGAAAACATTTTTTTAGTATCCCTTTTTGCGATACCCTCCTTTTCTCAAACTTTTATTAGGGTTCAGGTTACTACTCTTTCCTACAATAAAAAACAGGCTCATCCATAGGTAATGCGTATCGTTTTACTTCCTCTATGGGTAGTTTTTCAAAATACCTGTTTTCATCTACCTTAAAGCCAACAGACCGCAAACGGTCGGCATAGTCCTTGCCATACATACGCACGTGGTCACTTTGACCAAAGGCTCTTTCACGAGCTGTAGGGGATGTAATGGAAGAGTCTTCGTAAGTATTATCAAGCAAAGGATAGAAAAGGGGCACCTGTAAAATAGCAAAACCACCAGCCTTTAATACACGGTAAATTTCACTCATCGCCTTATAATCATCTTCTACGTGCTCCATTACATGGTTGCAAAAAACGACATCAAACTTAGCTTTTTCAAAAGGAATATTGTGCACATCTAATTTTACCTTGGCCAAAGGAGATTCAATATCTGCTGTAATGTATTTTTCTTGATGTATTTTTTCAAACCTTTCAATAAAACATATTTCAGGAGCTATGTGAAGAACGTCTAATTTATCCTTAAAAAAAGACGTTTCGTTTTTTAAAAACAACCACATCATACGATGGCGTTCCAAACTCAAACAATTGGGGCATAAGGCATTGCTCCTAGCTTTTCTACCGTAAGGCAAAAAAGTTCTAAAATTATGGTTGCATACAGGGCAATTAACTTTATTGCCTATATAAAAAACTGACACCATTTTTAGCCCCCAGTGGCTAAATAGCTGAAGGTGTTTGCGTGGTATGTATCGTATTAAAAAACTTATTATGTGCTTCATCCTACCTGTTCGTCATTCTTGCAAAGGCAGGAATGACGAACAAGCATACCCACATTAACAAGTTCCTCCCAAGTACTTGGGAGGAATGACGTTTTTTTGGAATGCAATATTAGTATAAATGAGGCAATTCAACCCGAATTATGCAATAGGGTTCGTGATGAGGTTTTAACCTAGATTGAGCAATTGAGGCTAAAACTTCACCGCATTCGCTAAAAGCTTTAGCGGTTGCGAAGCGACACGTGTGTGTTTTTAAAATACCGAACATCGATTAACAATTTTTGAAGTATTCATTTTATGCCACCGAATACAGGCATAGCAAAAAAACAAGTTGAAGTAAAAATACAGTTTGCCGCCTTGATTAAACTTGAAGGTGGCTGCAAATACAAAATGTAACCGCCTCCAAACAAAGCTGTTGCATTTTTAAGGGAGTATTGCATTAATTCTCGAAAGGAGGATGTTTTGAATATAACCCCATCATTTTGAATGGTATGAAAAATCTTAATGCTCGGAGTTGTATTTTTTGCACATAATTCTATCGAAAGTACGTTGGTAAGGTTAGAATGTTTTATTTTGCTTAAAATCACATCTATGAGCCTTAGGTTACTTTATTTATTATTGGTTGGTCTTTTAATTTCGAGTACTTTGCTTGCACAAGAACCAATGCCCAAAACTAACTCCATTGATGTAAATGCTAAGATTGATAAAAAGAAAGAACGACCAGATAAACCACGTTATAAAACAATTATTAAAAACGACACCAAGGGTATTTTATACGGCAATAAATGCTTTGAAGAATTTACGCAAAGCATAGGGTTTCAGTACGCAGTACAAAATAAAAAAAGTTCGGGTAGCCTTAATGGTCCTGCTCGTTTTTTTCATAATGCTGGCACAAAAACAGCGTTATTTTTTACAGCTTGGCCTTGGTGGAAACTGCGCGTAAATAAAAAGAAAAAGGACTGCCGTAAGCTCAGTGGCGATTTTGTTGGTTAGTGTTAAGTCGATCATACTTTAGCCAAACCAAACGTTGCCCTTTTTGTCCTATACCAACTGGCAAAGCAGGCTTCTTTGAAAAAGACCCCCTTGGTTAGCGGTCGTCTGTAAACTCTAGGAAACAAAAATCAAATGACACCAATCCCGATAATTATCAGCACAATAATTTCAAACCTACTAAGAGTTTGATTATTACACAAACTAACTTCGATTATTCTGTAAACCTGTCACTTAATGATTAAATCAATTCGCTCATACCCCTTTATAGAAGTTTTATCACGGCTGGGGCTCGTGATGATTTTATATACGATTACCCGCTTATTATTTTATTTGTTTAATCTAAATAGTTTTCATACCACGACACTATCTCAGCTTGCCGTTATTTTTTTAGGAGGTTTAAGGTTTGATTTATCAGCTATTCTGTATATAAATTCGCTGTATGCCATCTTAATGTTAGTTCCGGTAAACGGCAAAAACCACCCTGCTTACCGTGGAATAACAAACTACCTTTTTTACATTACAAACACAGTAGCACTGGCTTTTAACTGTATAGATTTTGCTTATTATAAATTTACATCTAAGCGAACAACCATAACCGTGTTTGAGGAGTTTGCCAATGAAGTAAACTTTTCTCAATTAGCCTATAATATGGCGGTTGACTATTTCTATATTATTATACTATTTCTATTGCTTGTGGCTGCGCTTATTGCTATCAGTAAAAAGTGGGCTACACCATTACAAAAAATCGAGTCCGTTAAAACTTTTCTTTTACAAGCTACCCTTTTCATACTCTATGCTGGCCTTTCAATACTGGGCATGCGAAGTGGATTGCCCCCCAAACAAGATTTTCCATTATCGCCCTCAGATGCAGGACAATATGTTAAAAATCCTGGAGATATTGTGTTAGTACAAAACACGCCATTTACCATGATGATGTCGCTAGACAAACCTGTTTTACCCAAAATAACCTATTTTGATAGTGCCACGGTAGAGCATGAATACCCTTTACTTAAAATACCACAAGATACTACCGCCTTTAAACCACTTAATGTTGTGTTATTATTAATTGAAAGTTTGGGGCGTGAGCCTGTTGGTGCTTTTAATAAAAACTTAGACGGTGGCAATTATACGGGTTATACACCTTTTCTTGATTCCCTTGCTAGCCATTCTCTTATTTTTGTTAACTCTTATGCTAACAGCCGTAGGTCTATCGAAGGTACTCCGGCAGCTCTGGCAAGTATTCCATCACTTCAAGAATCTTTTACGGTTTCTAATTACTCAGGAAACGAAATTAATACACTTGCAACTGAACTTAAAGGCAAAGGATACCATACCTCTTTTTTTCATGGCGCACCCAATGGTTCGTTAGGGCTTAACTCTTTTGTTGTACAGGCAGGGGTAGAGCATTATATTGGGTTAGATGAGTATGGGAATAACGATGACTATGATGGCGTTTGGGGAATTTGGGATCATTTGTTTCTACCCTATGCCATTAACACAATAGATGGGTTTAGTCAACCTTTTTTAAGTACTATATTTTCGGTTTCGTCACATCACCCACATAAAATACCAAAATCTATAGATGCACAAATCCCAGATGGTAAAATTAAAATGCACAAGAGCATTGGCTATGCAGATTATGCACTTCGCGAGCTATTTGCAACTGCAAAAACAAAAAGTTGGTACCAAAATACTCTTTTTATAATAACCGGAGATCATACGTGTACCTCCTACTACCCTGAGTATCAAACAGCCGTTGGAGCTTATACGGTTCCAATCATACTATTTCAACCGGGTAGTAATTTAGTTGGTGTTGATAGTACCGTGGTTCAGCAGATAGATATTATGCCAACTGTTCTAACCTATTTAAATTACGATAAGCCATACTTTGCGTTTGGCGAAGATATGCTTCATCCTACCGAAGATAAGTTTGCCATAAGCTATTATGGAAATGCTTATCAACTAATAATGGATGACTGGGTATTACAATATGATTTAAAAAAAGTGGTGGGCTTGTTTAACCTAAAGGAAGACCCAGTAATGGCCAACAACCTAGTAAACAAGAAACCTAAAATTCAGGAAAAAATGACCCTAAAAATCAAAGCGGTTATCCAACAATATAACAACCGAATGATTGATGATAGATTAACGGTAGAAACGTATTAAAAAAGACCTGAGACTATTAGAAAATAGTCTCAGGTCTAACATTTTTCCTAAAACTTAGCTGTAAATCCAATGCCTAAGGCTTGCCTGAATTGCACTCTGGGGCCAACGCTTTCTTTAATTCCATCCCCCGTATTATCTACCGGAATAGCAATATCCTGATCGTAAATTAAATTGGTTGTTAAGTTAGCTTCCAGAAACGAGTTTATCTTAAAATCAAGAATTAAATCCCAGTTTATATCCCAAACAGCTAAATCTTCATAATTGCCAAACATAGTGTAGAGGGTTGTAAAAGTTACATTTTTAACTATCTCCTTTTTGTAAAATAAGGAGGCAAATGCACCAAATTCTGCCCTAATATTAGAGGCAGAATCTACCCCATAAGCTCCTTGTGCCGCAAGAACATCGTCCATTACAAAGGTGGTTTTATTAGATACAGGACTTGCAGAAAAAACAAAATTATCATTGGGTTTAAACTCAACACCTACACTGGCAACCAAGTAGCCCGGTGCCATAAAAGTTGATATTACTACCGAGTCGTTTGGTAAATCGTAACCATTTACAAACTGTGTTCTAAAGTTAGCACTTAAGGTAGCATACCAAGGGCCTTTGAGTTCGTACCCTAAATTTGTGTTAAGTAAAATCTGATCATCCGTTTTATTTAGGGGGTCTTCGCCTTGTTTAGATATGCCATATCCTAAATGCACTATATTGTCCCATTTCCATTTATCTTTAGCATAATTGGCCGTAAAATCAAAGGTGGTATTCCAAGCCAATGAGTTTTGCCCACCAGCAGTCCAATTGGTAAGTGCCACTTGGTTAAATTTAAAACCAAAAGCTCCCCCTACTCTCCAAATGGTGTCTTTTGCTACCGTAGTAGTATCGGTACTCTGAGCCATTGCTATGGTACTTATGCCTATAGCAACAACGATTAGATGTATTTTTTTTAACATATTGATGGTATTAATTATTTAATATTATTCACATGAACATCCATTTGTGGAAATGGAATGCCTATTCCTTCTTTTTCAAATGTTGTGTAAACATTTTCGTTCATATCAAAAAACACATCCCAATAATCGGCAGCATTTACCCAAACTCTTACCGTAAAGTTTACCGAGCTATCTGCCAGTTCGCCTACTTTTATAAAAGGTTCAGGGTCTTTTAAAATGCGTTGGTCCGCCCCAATAAGCCTGTCAATAACCCCTCTAACTTTTTCAATGTCTTCGCCATACGAAACCCCAACTACCCAATCAACCCTACGGTTAGCTTGGGTGCTGTAATTAATCATAGAGCCATTTGAGAGTCCTCCATTTGGAATAATGATGGTTTTGTTATCTGGAGTAGTTAAAATAGTTACAAAAATTTGTATTTCTTTTACTGCACCGGTATAGCCTTGGGCTTCAATCACATCGCCTACTTTAAATGGTTTAAAAACAAGAATCATTACTCCACCGGCAAAGTTTTGTAAGGTACCCGAAAGGGCCATGCCAACTGCCAAACCAAGCGCACCCAGTATGGCAATAAACGATGTCATTTCAATGCCCATCATGCCCATGATACTAATTACAAGCATTACTTTTAACAGAGACCCAAACAGGCTTTTCATAAAAGGCCTAAGCGAATCATCAACATTGGATTTTACCAGTATGCGGTCGATTGCTTTGGTAATTATTTTAATAACCCAAAGGCCAATAATAAGAACAACTATGGCTCCAATAAGCTTTGGCCCATAATCCATAATAAAGTCCATAGCAAGGCCCTTATACTTTAATGCGTCAGATGTAATTTCTTCAGAATTCATAACTATTTATTTTTTTTTTCAAACTTATAACTTTAAAAGAAGAAATAAAATTGTTGCAACTTTGATTGGCAACTATTGTTATCTACAATAAAATTAATATAAGTAATGGAAAACATAAATTGGTGGGGCTTTCTTCTCCTAGTTGTGCTTGCGGTAGTGGCTAACTGGGTTCGTAAAAAGTATAAATAGCTTGTACAAAACATCGATGTTTGGTTTAGCGGGTGAGCTTTATAACCAAACCAATATAATAATATGCGTAAGCACCAAGGCCAACAAGTATATGGTAGAAAGACATAAGAAGGTGGGGTTATTCCCATATTTTTCTTACTTTCAGGGTTAACTTTAATAACAACCCATGTTTAGTATCCGCATACGCCCTCGCATTAGAGAGTTTACCAACCTCTCGCAAGAAGTAGTGATTGATAAATTTAAAAATATTATCAACTCAAAAAAATACCCCTTTCAAGCTAAAATAATCGAACATCATTTAGTGGTAAAAAACTATAACGATAAGCAGGCATTTTGGTCGCCCGAAATGACGTTGGAAGTAGTAGAAAACCCAATGAAAGGCGATGAGTTTGCCAGCCACCAAGAGCCTACGTTGGTTCGTGGTTATATAAGTCCTAAACCTGCTATTTGGACCTTTTTTGTTTTTGCCTATATTGGGTTAGGGCTTGCTTGCTTAAGTTTTGTTGTGTATGGCACTTCGCAAATGATGCTTAATCAGCCTACAAGCTTAATATGGTACGCCCTTGGCTGCGCAGTAGGAATCTTAGCTGTGTTTATTGCCTCGCAAATAGGGCAACGGTTGGGAGAAGACCAGACAGAATTGCTACTAAAATTTGTGAGAGAAGGCATGAATTAGTGTTCATCTATAAATTCCAATAAACAAAAATTAAAGAGTAGCATTTGTGAAAAATTAAACAGTAAAATATGAGAAAAGAATAGGAAATAGAATTGAGTTTAAGTGCTTTGAATGATTACTTACAGTTATTATTATAATCCATTGCAGTTTCTATTATTTGCTCGTCAGTTATCGAAAAGTCTTTCATGTTTTCAACTTTAGTATAAACCTCCGAACAATCACTAACCAGTTCTAGGAGCTTGGCTCTTGTACGTAGTTTATCATCTCCTTTTTTAAGAAGAAATTTACCCAATGTATTCCCATCAGCATCAGCATAAGTGTGCTGTAGCACGTTGATTTTTCCTGTAAGTATTTTTAGCATAAAATAGTATTTAGGAGGTGCGGCTAGACTTGCAGCAGAAGCATTAACTATATCAACATTTTTATATTTATGAGCCTCAAAATAATAATTTCCAACATTAAAAGCTGTTAATTTCGATGCCTTATAGACTTCTTTACTTTTTTTATTGCCCTCTAGGTCATAAGTAATAATTTTTGTGCTGCTCATAATACTTATAAGCTTAGGAATTGTATCTCCATCTTGCGTTAGTATATAGCCAATGTTTTTAACATCTGGAGATAAACTTATGTCTGCATCCTGAGAGTTAGCAGAGAAGGCATTTAAAAGTATCGCAGTAATTAGGACTGACAATTTCATAGAATTCGTATTTATTTAATATTAAGGCAAGTAACAAAAATATATGTCAACATGCAAATTTGAATGGGCTCAATCGCAGTTATTATAACAGATGCTAACATCAACTGGTCTTCCTCAAGAAGAACAAGTATGTGGTTATTAACCGATATGTTTTTAGAAACAAAGCCAATCGAAGAAACAGGCATAAAATTATTTAGAAACAATGGATTAAAATGAAAAACCAAACAAGAGAAATAGCACAATTGTAAGTAATTGTTTCAAATGGCATTAAATGTTAGTTATGCTTATAAAAAAGACACTTCTTTGAAAGGTTTCAAAGTGAATTAGGTAAATTTATCATTAATATGTGAAACCTTTATGGTTTCCTTTTTTAAGTCAATACATTCATCTTAATGTAATAGCGCAATATAGACAATGACAGCTAAGAAAAAAGAGAAGAAAATATTTGTGCTAGACACAAGTGTAATTTTATACGAACACAATTCCATCTTAAATTTTGAGGAGCATGATGTGGGTATTCCGATTACAGTTTTGGAGGAGTTAGACACCTTTAAAAAAGGAAACGACACGCGTAATTATGAAGCTCGGGAGTTTACAAGGCTATTAGATAAACTTTCGAAAGAGTATGGCTTACAAGACTGGATTCCACTAAATGGCTCCGCTAAAAAAGGGGTATTTAAAGTGTTAATGTCATCGGAGAGTACTGTAAATGCGAGTGAAATTTTTGGAGAAGACAAACCCGACCATCGCATACTTAATGCTGCTTTACAGTTGCAAGAAGAGGAACCTTTAAAAAAGGTAATTCTTGTAACTAAGGATATTAATTTAAGGTTAAAGGCAAAATCGTTAAACTTAACAGCCGAAGATTACACCACAGGCAAAATTAAAAATGTAAGCTCGCTTTACACGGGCAAAAGCACCCACCAAAAGGTAAATACAGCGCTAATCAATCAAATTTATGAAACCAAGGGTGTTGCCCAAGATAAGCTTTTGCCTAAACATACCCTGAAAGACAACGAATACCTCATTCTTAAAAATGGAAAAAAATCTGTTTTGGCCTATAAAAACCCCATTGATAATTTAATTGAACGGGTTGATAAACGCACAGTTTATGGTATAAAACCAAGAAATGCAGAACAGGCGTTTGCCATTAATGCCATTTTAAATACAGATATAAAATTAGTAACCATTAGTGGTGTTGCCGGTACTGGTAAAACATTGATAGCCCTAGCTGCTGCTATGGAGCAAAAAAAAGAGTTTAAACAAATTTATTTGGCTCGCCCCATTGTGCCATTGAGCAATAAAGACATTGGTTATTTGCCCGGTGATTTTAAAACGAAGGTTAACCCATATATGGAGCCCCTTTGGGACAATCTAAAATTTATTCAGAACCAATGGAATGAAACCGACAAGGAGTATGGTAAAATTACGGATATGGTAAATCAAGAAAAACTTGTGATTACGCCTTTGGCGTTTATTAGAGGCCGTAGTTTTTCAAATATTATTTTTATTGTGGATGAAGCCCAAAATCTTACTCCTCACGAAGTAAAAACCATTATTACCCGTGCAGGCGAAAACTGCAAAATTATTTTAACAGGCGATGTAAATCAAATAGACACCCCTTATTTAGATTCTCAAAGTAATGGGCTTTCTTATTTAATTGATAGGGTAGGTAGCCACCCACTGTATGCGCATATTACGCTCGAAAAGGGGGAGCGCTCCGAATTGGCTAATTTAGCCAATGAGTTGTTATAGCCTATCCATTACATTGTCCACAATTTTAGGAGCCTTTATGCGGTAGCCCACAAAAAGCCTAAACTCCCCTAGTGCATTACCCAGTGCCAAATTTGAGGGTAATATAATTTGATTATTATCTAAAATTAGATAAGCTCCGGAGTACCAACGTTTAGAATTATAGCCAACACCTGCTCGCACCATTAGCTTAAAGTTAGCCGTAAACCGAGGGTTGTATGCACCAGCTTCGCTATAAACCGTGCCGATGGCATACGTAATGCCCGGCAAAAGAGAAGCAGAAGCGTAAAACTTTTTATACACATAGGTGTATGAGTACCCAAACAACTGCCCAACCAAAGCCAAATTAAAGCTGTTTATTTGTGCTTCAGGGCTAAAGGTAGCATCTACAATGCTCGAGTCGGCTCTTAGGTGGTAAAAATAAAGTGAAGAAACCGCCATAAAAGACCCAGCACTTTTTTTTAACTCTCCATCTAACACAAAAATTACTTTAGGCGAATATTTTTTCCAATTAAACGGAATGGTATAATTAAACCCCCAGCTTACGGTTGAAATATCTGATCGTATTGGATATGATGGTGCATCGGGCGACCAGTCTGGAATAACCTCTGTGACATTTGAAACATAATAGCTTTTATACCTTCGTAAATAACCATCAATTACATGCCGTCTTAAGTACGCACTACCCTTTAAATTAAACTCATCGGTTTTACCAAAAATATCCGTATCGGGCTGTGTAAATGCAGGGTTTAATGCTAAATCAACAGCAAGCCATTTATAGGTAATTCCTATGCCAAAGCCATAGTGTTCATTGGCTTTATACACATATTTTTTATTTGTAATGGTATTTTTAAGCACAAACCGATCGAACCTTTTAGGTATCACAAGCCGCAATGCTAGTTTAGAATTATAGCTTTCAATATAATTAGTATCATATTCATAGACCTCTATTTTTGAAATGTGAATTCCCTCATTTTGAGCACTTATGTATTGCGAAATAGCTATAAAGCCTACTAGAAAAACGAACCTAATTACATGCATAAAAAATTATTAGCCCCACAAAGGTATTATTTATTTAAAAGTGTTATTATTTGTAACTATTCAGCCGAAAAAACATTGCCACGAAGAAGGGTAATAAAGAAACCGAATAGCCAAAATACTTTCATAAAAAAGCCTCAACGATGGTTTTTGCTCTCCATAAAACACTTTTAGCAACAATCCTTCGGCTTTGCGGTTTAGCTGTACTTTTACCAGCTCTTGGCTTTTTTAAAGTTTTTTATTGTTTAATAATTATAATTTAAACCCTAAAATTACTAATTTTATGTGGATTGGGTATCCTTCCCCGTAGGTGTTTGGTTCAACAAAGAACATTATACACTCTTTCCTTTTTAGACTGCTGATGCCAATTCCTTACAACACCTTGGTTTATCTGCTATTGCTGCTCATAAACAATGGTTTACTTATTTTAAACGAATCGTTTATAAGCGAAAAGTTATTCTTTTGCGAGGCTCACTTACACCTAAATTGAGTGATTCGTTACAGCGATAAGCCGGCTGGCTAGCAAGGCATTAATGTGCTGAGTTAAAGAGGCTTCAAAAACCTCTTAGCACCAGCCAAAAGGCAGACAGGCTTTCTCATCTTTACTGAATCGCTCAATCTAGGTTATATTCAACTTTTACAACTAGCCATTTGCCCAGCCCTCTCTATCTAAACTTCGGTACTGAATGGCCTCGGCCAAATGCTCCACTTTTATGTCTTCCGAGTTTGCTAAATCAGCAATGGTGCGGGCTACTTTTAAAATACGATCATAAGCACGGGCAGAAAGGCCAAGTTTTTCCATGGCGGTTTTAAGCAAAACTTTTCCTGCTGAGTTTATTTCGCACACTTCTTTTACTTGCTGCGAATGCATTAAGGCATTGGAGTGCACGTCTCCCAACTCTTTAAACCGATTAGTTTGGATGGTTCGCGCTTTGATAACGCGCCCACGAATTACTTCGCTCGATTCGGATTTTACATTGCCCGTCATTTGATCGAATGAAACGGGCGTAACTTCTACGTGAATATCAATGCGATCGAGCAAGGGGCCGCTTACTTTGTTTAAGTATTTTTGAACAATGCCCGGTCCACACACACATTCTTTGTCGGGGTGGTTATAATACCCGCAAGGGCAGGGATTCATACTGGCCAGCAACATAAAATTGGCCGGAAAATCTAAGGAAATTTTGGCACGAGAAATGGTTACTTTTCGGTCTTCCATGGGTTGGCGCATTACTTCTAATGCGGTACGCTTAAACTCTGGCAGTTCATCTAAAAATAACACGCCATTATGCGCCAACGAAATTTCTCCGGGCGATGGAAACCCTCCGCCTCCAACTAATGCCACGTCTGAAATGGTGTGATGAGGACTACGGTACGGCCTGGTGGTCATTAATGCGGCATTATCGCCTAACCGACCAGCGACAGAATGAATTTTGGTGGTTTCTAATGCTTCGTGTAAGGAGAGGGGAGGTAAAATGGAGGGCAGCCTTTTGGCCAACATCGTTTTGCCTGCCCCTGGAGGACCTATCAAAATTACATTATGGCTCCCAGCTGCAGCTATTTCTAAAGCGCGTTTAATATTTTCTTGCCCTTGTACATCGCTAAAATCAGATTCGTAATTATTAAGCTCCGACATAAACATATCTCGGGTATCCATTTCAACTGGCTCGATTTCCAAATTACCATCCAAAAAATCAATAGCCTCCTTTATATTAGCTACGCCTATTACCTCCAAATCGTTTACTATGGCGGCTTCGGTGGTATTTTGCATAGGTAGCATTATGCCTTTAAACCCTTGCTTGCGGGCATCAATGGCAATGGGCAAAACCCCTTTGATGGGGCGCAACACTCCATCCAGAGCAAGCTCACCCATAATTAAATACTTTTCTATTGCTGGTGCTTCTATTTGACCTGATGCTTTAAGTACACCTAAGCCAATGGGCAAGTCGTAGGCAGAGCCTTCTTTTTTAACATCGGCAGGTGCCATATTAACCACCACTTTTTGCCGAGGGAAAAAATATCCGTAGTGCTTAATGGCAGACTCTATCCGGTGAGCGCTTTCTTTTACCGCATTATCGGGCAGGCCGCTCATCCACACCTTAGTGCCTTGCAACACATTAACTTCAATATCTATTTGGGTAGCTTCTACCCCATAAACGGCACTACCAAAAGTTTTGGAAAGCATTATTCGGTGTCAGGGCTAGAGGTTTCCTCTGCAGAACCTATCTCTTGTCTAGGTTCTGTTTGAGGGCTAGTTTTTAGTGCAGGCAAATCTTTAGAGGATTTGGCTTCTTGCATATCAAACAGCTTTGCCTTGAGCTCATTTTTATCTTGCTCAAGCCGAGCAATTTGTTTTTTCTTTTTCCTTCCATCCAATTGGTACACCATAAAACTGAGTATAAAAAGAACAATACCAATAAGCGAAAAATAAAGCATATATGGAATATAGCTTTGCATTTCCATTAAAAAACTGAGGTTATCTTGGTTTTTATGGGTAAGGTAAGAGCTGCCTAGTTGAACTAACATAAAAATGGCAAAGGCAATCCAAATTGTTTTTCGTAAGGTGCTCATATCAGTTTTTTTAAAGGGTATTCAAGATAAAAAGAATTTGTGAGCAAAGCAAGTTTGACGATTTAAAAAAAACCTGTTCTTCTTAGCCTGCATTATAAACGATAGAGGTAGGCATTTATATACATACACCAATAGCGATAAATATGTCAATATGGAATATTAAGGTACAAAATTTTTCAATTCCATAACTTAACCATATGTACGGATTCCTGCCTACGCAGGAATGACGGCTATAAAATTTGAGTGTTACCATTAAGTAAGAAAAACACCTAAATTAAATATGTACGTAAATGCCTACCTCTAATAAACGATATATACTTAAATCAACAGGGCTAATATCAAAATCTTAATGATTTGATGATTAGGTAATTGTATTTTTTGTGTGTTATGGTGTTCATATAACAGTTTAAAAAATTAATCTTTCTCCTGCTTTTACAATTTGGCTAATTATGGGTGTATCACTATTAAACTCTTCTTTAGTAAAAGAGGGTGGCTGCTAATTCATTTTCTGTTCTTCAAATTGGCGAGGCTACACCTCTTCCTTATAAAAATCAGCTACCTCCGTTTTATATTTTGCCAAAATGTTTTTGCGTTTAAGTTTTAAGGTGGGTGTCAGTTCGCCTCCTTCAATACTCCAAGCCTCTGCCATTAAGGTGTATTTTTTTACCTGTTCGTAATTAGCAAATTCCTTGTTGTAATGAGCCATTTCTTTATCAAACTTTGCCCTTACTTTTTCGCTCTTAAGCATTTCTTCAATAGTGGCACACGAAGAATGGTGGATTTTACACCATTCAGCTACAGATTCATAATCGGGTACAATTAATGCCGCTGGGTGTTTTTGGGACTCGCCCACCACCATAATTTGCTCGATGTACATACTCTCCTTAAACTTATTTTCCATTTGCTGCGGAGCAATGTATTTGCCGCCCGAGGTTTTAAATATTTCTTTTTTACGATCAGTAATTTTTAAGAATCCATCTTTATACTCGCCAATATCGCCCGTGTTAAACCAGCCATCTTTTAATACTTCGGCTGTTTGCTCAGGCAACTTATAATAGCCTTGCATAATGCCTGGCCCGGCAACTTGGATTTCCCCATCATCGGCAATTCGAACTTTTACATCTTTTAATAAAGGACCTACGCACCCAAGTCGATATCCGCCTGGTTCAATTTTTGAAAAGCTAATGCCTGGTGATGTTTCGGTTAATCCGTATGCTTCGAGCAAAGGAATTTGTGCTGCCCAAAATACACGCGCCAGCCTTGGTTGCAAAGCGGCAGCTCCAGATATAATAAAAAGAATATTGCCTCCAAGTGCTTCGCGCCATTTGCTAAATATAAGTTTGTTTGCCAGTTTTAGTTGTTTATTATACCACCAGCCATTGTCTTTATTAGGGTCATATTTTTCTCCTAGTTTTAGTGCCCAAAAAAACAGGTTCTTTTTAACTCCAGTTAAGTCATAGCCTTTTTTAACAATTTTATCATATACTTTTTCGAGCAAGCGAGGCACCGTTGCAAAGTAATGAGGCTTAATTTCTTTCATTGCTTCGCCAATGGTTTCAATAGAAGTAAAATAGACTTCAACCCCTAAGCGCATATGAGTGTAACTGGCGGTACGCTCAAAAATGTGGCAAAGTGGTAAAAAGCTTAGTGCTCTATAGCCTGATTCGATTGCATTAAAACGCTCTGCAACACCTTCAGAATTACTTAAAATGTTTCGATGGGTAAGCATCACCCCTTTCGGAAACCCCGTAGTTCCACTAGTGTAAATAATGGTTGCTAAATCATCGGGTTTAATTGCGGCTTTTCGCTTTTCAATTTCCTCGGCTTCCGATTCATAATCTGTTTGAATTGATGACCAATGATTAGCATCATCAACTTTATCAAATGTATAAATGGCTTCGCAAGTTGGGGTATCTACAATTGCTTCAGAAACTTTATCAAAAAGATCTTTGCCTTCTACAAATGCTAATTTAGCACCCGATTGTTCTATGGTATAATAATAATCTTTAACTGTAATGTTAGGATAAAGCGGAATACTGATGGCTCCAATCTGCTCTATTGCCATATCCACAAAAATCCATTCTGGGCGGTTAAAAGAAACCAGTGCCACTTTATCTCCAGGCTTAATTCCTTTTTTTATAAGCCCTGCACTAAGTTTATTGGCTTCATCAATTACATCTTGTGTAGAATATGATTTCCATTCGTTTCCGTTTTTTATACTAAGGCATTTATCGGTTGGGTAATTTTCCAACTGATAGGGTATAACATCAAATAATCGGGTAATTTCCATAGGTTAAGTTTTTTTGGTTCGTAAACAACGGAACTTTAAATTGTTGTTCTCAACAAAATTTAGCTCCAGAAAGAAATTGCCTCAATCTACAAAAAAAATTTGATGATAGATTTTAAGAACGCAGATAATTACCAAAAAAGGTGTTTTGTATGAACCCTGTTAATCCTAACTTTAACAAAACTACCTTATAAATGGAGTTTTTAATGATTTGTGGTGAGTAGTATTAATCGGGTTTAGGTTTTTAGCTCGAGGGTTCAAAATCGCCACGAAGAATCCGAAACTGTTTTCGCGCCTCGGCTACATACACACTACCGGGATATTCTTTTAGCAGACGCACATAGAGTTCTTGTGCCTTTTCATAATTATGCAAATTATTGTGGTAAAGGCTGGCTTGTAAAAACAACGCTTTATCGGCTAGCACACCCATTGGAAAATTGTTTACAATTTGAGCATAATTAGTTGCTGCACCATTAAAATCGCCACTCTTTTTAAGCTCAGTTGCTTTTAGCATTATAAAGTTGTCTTCTAAACTTTGCCCTTTAAAATAATTAATCACCGTATCAATCGTTGCTAATACTTGCTCGTTTTTATGTTGGTATAATAATAATTCTATGGCAGCATACGTTTTTAATGCAGCATGAGTGCTATCAAATACGGTGTTTTCTTTAATAAAAATACTAAGGTCGAGGGCATCGTTGGCAATTTCTCTACTAGTGGCCAATTTTAAAATATCTAATATTGCCTGTGCTAACTCAAACTCGCCTTGGTAATAGGCAAGTTTTGCTCGCTTTATTTTAGCCTTATAACCAATGGGCGTTTCTTTCATGGTTTTATCCACTTGGGCATAAAGCAAAGTCGATTCCCACGGTTCTTCATTTAATAAATAAATATCTGCCAAGGTGAGTTTGGCCTCCGATTTTAATTGTGAATTTACTCGTGGGTTTTCTATTAATTGCTGTAAGGATATAATTGCTTCTGCTTTTCTATTAAGATAATATCCTTCAATTAATGCGAGTTGAAGCTGCGCTTTGTAAGCCAATTTATTGGTAGGATATTGCCCAATGTAATTTTTATACAACTTGGTTAGTTGCAATAACGATTCTTCGCTTACAGGGTAGGTGTTTTTAATTTGTTCTTCTTTGGTGGTAATATTCCACAGTTCTGCTTTAATACCAATATTACTGCCAGGATAAGTGGCCATAATGTAGGCGTAAATTTTTTGAGCCGAACTATAATCTTGATTAGATAAAGCCATTTTTCCAATTTCTAATAGCGGTTTTCCTCCCTGCAACAAACGCCTATCGAGGGCACGTGCCTGAATAAAAGCACTCCCAAAATTTTTGTTTTGAATGTTAGCCCAAATAAGCAATTCTATGTATACACTATTTTCAGGGTCGTCTTGTATTTTGCTAAAAAGATAGCTTTCTAAGTTCTGAATGTCTGCTGGTTTTGTTAGCGTTACTTGCAACGAATTTTTTACATACCTTACATTCGTTGGATTGGTGTTGGCAAATAAAATATACTCTTCAATCATCAATTGTTTTTTATTTATATACCTATAAATATTGGCAAGGTCTAAGGCAAATAATGCAGGGTCTCCAGATTTTTCTCTGGCCAAAATTAACACAGCAACAGCCTCGTTTCGCTCTCCTTTTTGAAGATAATACTGAGCAGCCTTGCGTGAGGTAAAAGGGTCTTCCGAAAATTGCTTTCTTAAACTTTCGAAATATTGCTTTTTTCTAGCCTCTCCTTTTTCAGCAAGAATTAAGCTGCCTTTATCAATTTTATAATGCGTGTTTTTTGGATATGCTCTACTAATTTTAGTAATGTATTTATTCGCTTTTTGAAACTCATTTAATTGGATAAGTAGCGAAAAATATTGTGTATGAATAATTGCCCAGTTTGATTGGTTTTTTGCTAATTTATTATAGGTATCCAAGGCTTTATCTAATTCGCCATTGGCATAGTATTGCTGCGCTAAATTAATGCTTGTTTTTTGTGCTATTACTTTGGTATTTAAGGTAATAAATATGCCTATTAAAATAATTTGAAAAAATGACTTCATAATTTAATCGCAGGGCTATTACCCTTTTGGTTTAATTCCCTAACCTTTACGGAATTTTATTAACGAATATAAAACGTTACTGGGTTATCCACGTATTTATTCAACTATATATTATTATTATATATATATAAATATCTATTATTAATTATTAGCTATGTGAATTTGTGCATAAGTTTTTATGCTACTATTTTATTAAATCAATTGTTTATAAATATACCCGTTTTTGTGGATTACTCTATTTTATAAAACAGTTAATTTATTGAAAATCAATTTATTAATTTTATCCATAAGTTATACACTTTTGGTTGTGTTGAAAACTTTTTGGTGATTAACTGTTTATTAAATCTTTATAACTTAGTACTTACCAAAGTTAATTACAGTGGTGGTGCTAACATATCTAAAATATGCAGTGTTTTTAAAGTGGCTGTTTATAACTTGTAGTTTGTTAACAGTTAGTTTTGTAGTTATCCACAGTTAAAAAGTAAGATCAAAGTTAACTATCCAGTTAGCTCTTAGGCTTGTTTTGCTAATACCTTCTTCGTTTTTATAGATGATAATTGGCTCTGGTAATTGGTTTAGTAAAATATTACCTGCATCCCATTTTCCATTTTTATTACTATCAATTAATATTCGAATGAGGTAATCACCAGGAATTACATTTGTAAATTTATATTTATCAGCTTGAGGAATTTCGTTTATTACCTTAAAGTTTTCATCTATTAATTGAATAAAATAATGGGTGTAGGAGGTATTAATTTCTCCCATAAGAATACCAAAATCTTTGGCGTATTTAGGTTTTAAGTTATCTGTGAGTAATTTGGAAGAATCTGACTCAACGGATTGGAAACTTGCTGCTGCTATTTGCAATGCATACGTGAGATTTTTGCTGCTACTTTGTGTGTTTTTAGGTTCAGCTACTTTTGCTTTGTCTTTTAAGTTAGCAGCAGAAAGAGAAACTCTATCGGATCCTCTACCTCTACTGGCAGACCTATCCACATCATCATTAACATGTATGGAATCTAAATAAGGTTGTGGTAAATAATTACTAAATTCAAATAGCGTATTAGTTGGGTTAATGGTAATGTTCCACGTGGAGTCGAATGGTATGGTAGTCAGGGTATCGACCTTTATATAAATGCTATCTTTATAAATAAACTTACTGGGTTTAGAGGTGCTAATGTTAAATGAAATTTTTCGTGTTTCAGGAAATACAGTTACTTCACTAAGTTTAGTATCGTAGGTATCGTACTTTCGTTCGCTGGCTGGGAATTTTAAATAGAAAGTATCAATGACTGAGGAGTTGAGTGAATCGGTCATTGACAATTTAACCAATAAACTGTCTTTGATGTTAAAGGTATTATATACGTTTATTTCTTTATGCTCTTTATCTAAGGTGTACCAAAGTGTGCTGTCGTTAGCAGCTTTAAGGGTTACACTTGTTAAATATTTACTGGCAACGGCTATAAAATATTGACCACTGTTTCTGGTTCTTTTAAGCTGCAAGGTGTCTATATTTAGTGAGTGTAATTTTAAGGTATCGGCTATCATTGTTGAATCGAGCCGGATAGGGTGTTCTAAAAAAGCATAAGCCTCCCTGCCAGACTCACAAATTAAATTATTATTGCTATCTTCAAGTGCATTAAGTACGTATGTATCAGGTTTTAAATTTCTGAAAAGATAATCACCTTTTTCATCGGTTTGTGCTAAATAATAAGGAGGACTGTTAAATAAATTTAATGTGTCGTTGGCCTTGTATAAGCCAACCATTAATTCTTCTACTGGTTTCTCTGTAAAAAGCTCGTTAATATTGCCGCTAAGTTCGAGGGTATCAAGTATAGGACCTGTACTAAAAGCCAGTACCATATCAACAGCCGGGTTGGCTTCGGTTATATCAACAAGCGATTTTCTAAAATTAAAGGTATATGTGGTAGCAGAATCTAAGGACTCCTCCAGTGTTAGAATAATAGTATTCTTTTTGGTTTTGTACTCGTAATCAAAATCTATTCTTGGGGTAATCAGCAATTCTTTTTTGATGTTTTTAGTTACTACTAATTCATCAAAGAGTAACGTAATTTCTCTAGTTCTTACATTGGTGTTTCCATCTTTAGGAATGGAAGCAATTAACTTTGGTGGAGTCTCATCTTTAGGGCCACCTGTTGGCGGCACTCGGTTGGCACAAGCACTCCAAATTAACAAAATGGCAATTGCAGTGAGTAATCTATACATTGGTATGTTTTAATACATAAATAAGGCTTGAGTATTCCATCTTTTTATTTGCGTAACTATTTGATTTTAAACCATTTAAAAAAGAATTTATAGGTTTGGTTTGGTTATGTTTATGTTTATTGCTCAATAAGCTTACGTAAAATGAATCTAATTTCATAGGATGGATAGACTCTACACTAAAACTATGCCTATCTGCTAATTTTGTTAATGTTTTTTTTGTAAAGTGATATAAATGGCGGGGTACATCATAAGCGGCCCAATATTTATCATACATTTTGGCATCGTAAGCGTTTGGATTAGGTACGGCAATAACCAAACGCCCATTTTCGGCAAGGTGGTTTTTTAGCCAATCAACTACTTCATTTAGATTTGGTATATGTTCTAATACATGCCATAAAGTAATAACATCAAACTTGCTTTTGATAGTAGTAGTGGATGAAAAAATAGATTCTCCCAGTGTTTGTTTAGCGATTAATCTTGCCTGTTGATCAGGTTCAAATCCATTTACTTCTAATCCTTTCTTTTTACAATAGGTAAGAAAATGACCTGTACCACAGCCGTAATCTAAGAGCAATTTGGGTTTAGATTTTTTAACCAAATTATACTTCCAACGCAGGGTTTGGGTACGGGCTAATTTATAAATTAAATGTATAGGACTATTGCTCTTATTGGTATGCGATATATAATCATCGGATTTATAATAGGCACCTAATGAATCTGGTGTAGGCCGTGGGTTTGTATAAAGGAAAGAACAATTTTTGCATTGCATAATATTGAACTCCTCTTGCGAAACCGTGTAGTCTTTTACCGTTTTGTGCAATTTAGATTCGGTCGAATTACAGACTGGACAATTGGTTAAATTTTCTAATGCCATTATTTTAGGGAGTCTCTATTATTTAAATAAACAAGCAGCACAGAAATATCTGCAGGGGTTACCCCACTAATTCTGCTTGCTTGCCCCAAGGTTTTAGGTTTAATTTTAAATAGCTTTTCTCTCGACTCTGCCGATAAAGCAGCGATGGAATTATAGTCAAATCCTTCAGGTATTTTTTTCAAATCCATCGTTTCTAGTTTGCCTGCCAATTGCGATTCCTTATCGATATACGAAGCGTATTTAATTTTAATTTCGGCTTGTTCTAAAACCTCATTTGTGTAGGAGGTTAGCTTTTTATTAAAGTTTTCATCTAACGTTCGTAGTTGAGCAATTCCTAGCTCTGGTCTTTTAAGTAATTTTTCCATACTCGAGCCTTCTTTTAATTGGGCACTACCAATGTTTTTAAGTGCTGTATTTACTTGCGATGGTTTTACTTTGGTAGTAGTAATGAGCTTTTCAAGTTCAGCAACTTGTTTAATTTTAGTGGCTACTCTATCCAAGCTTTCTTTAGTGGCCAACCCAAGACGATGCCCTTTTTCGGTTAATCGAATATCGGCATTATCCTGCCTTAATAATATTCTAAACTCTGCTCTTGAGGTAAACATTCGGTAGGGTTCTTCCGTGCCTTTATTAATAAGGTCATCAATGAGCACACCAATGTACGCTTCGGATCTGGAAAGGATAAAAGGTTCTAACTTATTGATTTTATGATGGGCATTTATGCCAGCCATCATGCCTTGGCCTGCTGCTTCTTCGTAGCCAGTAGTTCCGTTTATCTGCCCTGCAAAAAATAAATTTTTAATGAGTTTGGTTTCTAAGGTAAGGTTAAGTTGAGTGGGTGGAAAATAATCGTATTCGATGGCATAGCCAGGGCGAAACATTTTCACATTTTCAAACCCTTTAATTTGCTTGAGTGCTTTTAGTTGCACATCTTCTGGCAACGATGTAGAAAAACCATTCACATATATTTCTACTGTATCCCATCCTTCGGGTTCTACAAATAGTTGGTGTCGGTCTTTATCAGCAAATCGGTTTATTTTATCTTCGATAGATGGGCAATAGCGAGGGCCAATGCCTTGTATTCTACCGGCAAACATAGGCGATTGCTCAAAGCCAGTTTCTAGAATTTCGTGTACTTTGGTATTGGTGTAAGTAATATAACAGCTTCTTTGCTTAGCTAAGGGTTTGGTATTAGTGTAAGAAAACTTACTTGGGTTTTCATCTCCTGCTTGCTCTTCCATTAACTCATAATTGAGTGAGCGGCCATCCACTCTTGGGGGAGTTCCTGTTTTCATTCTACCAGACTCAAACCCTAACGAAACCAATTGTTCGGTTAAACCAGTGGCTGCGTGTTCGGCTGTGCGCCCACCGCCAAATTGCTTTTCGCCAATATGGATGATGCCATTTAAAAAAGTGCCGTTGGTTAGTATTACGGATTTGCCTTTTATAGTATGCCCCATTCCTGTAATAACACCGGTTACCCTCCCCTCTTCAACGGTAATTTCTTTCACCATCTCTTGCCAAAAATCGAGGTTTTTAATTTTTTCTAAGGCAAGCCTCCACTCCTGAGCAAACAGCATTCTGTCGTTTTGGGTTCGAGGGCTCCACATCGCAGGGCCTTTCGATTTGTTGAGCATCCTAAATTGAATCATCGACTTATCAGATATTATGCCCGACAAGCCACCAAGTGCATCAATCTCTCGCACAATTTGTCCCTTGGCCACACCACCCATGGCAGGGTTGCAGCTCATTTGTGCAATGGTAGCCATATTCATGGTTACCAGTAATACGCTCGAACCCATATTGGCTGCTGCGGCTGCTGCCTCGCAACCTGCGTGCCCGGCACCTACTATAATTACATCGTATTTTTTAAACATAGCAAATGTTCCACGTGAAACATATTTTGTTAGTGTTCCACGTGGAACGTTAAAAACATTTAAACCTATTTTTTATTAAGTTTGAAGGATCTTCTTTTTCTAAAAATATAAATACCTAAAACAACCAGAATGATAAATGGCCAACCTTGGGCTAATACTACTAAAAAGGAAAGAAACTCCTGCCAACCACCGCCAATAGCATTTGAAACCCGAGACCAAAAGCCATCAGGCTTATAATAATCAGGCAATGTTTCATAAAAGTTTAACTGAATTGTGCTGTATGAAATTTGCTTGCTTAAGTATTTAAAACTGCCTTCAGCGGATTCAATTTCATTTCTAATTTCATTTATGCTGCGTTCAATTTCAAGTACATCTTTTATAGTAGCAGCTCTCTTTAAAAGAGCAATGTATTTATCTTCCAGTAACTTTTCATTCCTAATTCTAGTTTTAAGATCGTAGTAACGCTCGGTTACATCTTCAATATTAGAAGACTTAAACTCAACGTTATTTGATAATAGACTTAATTTATTAAAGAGGCTATCGTAGTTTTTAGAGGCTACTCGAATAGAAATATCGTACCTTATTTGATAGCCAGTATTGGTTTCATTTTCAGAGCCGATGTATGAATCGTATTTAGAAAGGATGCGTTTAATTTTTTCATAATCTTGGGCAATGCTTTCTGATTGAAAATGAATGGTACCAGTTTTAATAAGTTTTTTGGTTAGTTCAGCATTGTTGGTTTGTTGAACTGGCGCAAGGTCTGTTTCAATGTCGTCAGCCACCTCTCTCATCACATTATCTGCATACATCATATCCATTTCTGGACTTGTATTACTACACGAAAATAAAATAAGTGGTATAAGTAATAAGTATAAAGATTTCATAGGGGTGATTTTTAAATTAGCGTAAAGATAAACAAGCCTCTTCTTTTAATCGCATTTCTTTTTTGAGGGCATTGGTTTTATCGCTCCAGCCCATAAGGTGTAAAACCCCATGAATTAACACCCTGGCTAGCTCGTCTTCAAACAACGTGTTTTGTAATTGGCTGTTTTCTCGCACACGATCTATACTAATAAAAATATCAGATTCAATAGTTTTCTCTTGGTCTGAGTTATCAAACGTAATAATATCCGTAAACGTATCGTGGTTTAAATATTCCTGATTTATTTGGTAGAGGTACGCATCAGTACAAAAAATATAGTTAAGTTGAGCAAGCTCGTACCCTTCGGCTTTTATTATGCCAGAAACCCAAGATTGAACACTTTTTTTCTGATTTAACGTAAGTGCAAAAATATTGGAATCAATATCTTCTGTAAAAAAAGCAATGTTCATGTTAGTTAATGTAAAAAACTAACTCTACCTCTCTCCCCTCCTCCTTAAAATGAACTTCGTCTGCCAAGTTCTTCATTAGAAAAATGCCTCGTCCGCCAATTTTTCCTATGTTATCTGGCGCGGTTGGGTCGGGTAAATCATTATAATCAAAGCCAGTACCTTGGTCGGTAATGGCAAATTTTATTTGATTATCATTTAACAGCAAGGTAATGGAAACCAACTTAGATTTATCTTGGCCGTTGCCGTGGTGAATGGCATTATTAACAGACTCGGTAACAGAAATCATAATATTACCATAGATGTCATCATTAAGGTTAAACTTTTCTTTAACGTTATCAATAAAACTCTCCACAATGCGAAGGTTCTCGGTTAATGATGGTATCTGTATATTAATAGTGTCCATTATCTAATTGATAATCAGTTAGTTATCTCTATTTTTCAATCGATTAAAGTATTCGTTTACTTCATTTTTATAATAAGGATGCAATTTAGGAGGTATTGTTTTTATTAGTTCGATTTCCTTCTCTTTTTGTTTCAAATATTCTTCAAAGGCTTTGGGTAGCTCTTTTTCATACTGAACGGCTGATTTTGATTCACGTTTCAAATCCATTTCCTGTTCTCTTAACGCTTTTTCAGCTTCGAGCAATCGAGTTAGAATCTGTTGTTGCCTACGTTGCAAGTCTCTGGATAGGTTTTTATTCACTAAATCAAGCTCGGTTTGCTCCATTTGCTTTTGTAGGTTGCCTAAATTTCCGGGGCTTGCTCCTTTTTTTTCACCGGGTTTATTGCCAAGTTTTTCTTCCGCATCTCGCAAGGCTTTTCGAATCATTTCTTGCTGTGCAGCCAGTTTAGCTAATTCTTGTGATAATTCTTTCCCTGATTTCCCACTTTTTTGCAATTCTCGTATTTCTTTATTCAATTGTTCTTGCAATTCTGACATGCCGGGCATCGGTTGTTTTTTATCTCCCTTGCCCTTACCCATGGCATCGGCCATACTTTCTTGCATTTGTTGCAGTACGTTGTCTAACATTAAAGCTAAGTTGTTCATAGAGGTCATAGAGTATTGCTGGTATTTACCGGCCTCTGCTTTTTTTCTGTCTTTAATTGCATTTGAACTTTTATCGAGCTGAGCATCCATTTCGTTTAATTCTCGCGTAACAAAGGAAGAAATGGACATTACTCTGCTGGCCAACGAAAGCAAGCTGTCTTTAATAATTTTAGAATCATCTTTAATTTTAAGCTGTTGTTCCGATAAACTAACAAATTGAGGATTGCTTTGGTTAACGGCTCTAAAATCAACCATTACTTTTTCTTGGGTGTAGGATAAGGTAATAAGGTTTTCGAGTATAGCTCGCAAATTGTTCACATCTTCCTGCATTTGCTCCATTTGCATACCTCCTTGCATTTGTTCTAATTTTTTTGCAAGTTTCTTCATATTATTACTCGAATTCTTTTGGTTTTGTGAAGATTTCTTCCTATTATTTTTATCTAAATTTTCTTTTGACTCAGATATTTCCTTTTTTATATCTTCTTCTTCCCCTGCTGTATCTTCGAAAGATTCTGGTCGTTTTAGTTCACTATTTTGTTCTTTTGTTTCCTCTAGTTTTTCTTTAATGTCTTCAAATACCTTTTCTATTTCTTCCTGATTTTTCTTTAAACCTTCTGTGCTATTCTTTTTATTTTGAGTTTCATTGGCCAAACTATCTTGCTTATTTGCCAACTCGTTTAAATCTTCGGTAAGCTTTTCTAAGTTTTGTTCAACTTGCAAACGTTTAAAAAGTTCGAGTGTGCGCTCAAGCTCTTCTTCCAAATTCATTTCTTTGTTTTGGATGTCGTTTAACATCGATTGTACCTTATCTGCTTCGGCTTGATCTTCCAATAATTTTTGGAGTTCTTCGTAGAGCTTTTTGGTTTCTTCGTCAAGCAACTCGTTCATTAGGTTTTGTAATTGATTTGCTTTTTGCTCTAACTCCTCACTTGGCTTTTGTATTTCATTGCGTTGTAGGTTTAATAACTCATTTTGCTTTTTAAGGTCTTCTATTTTTTCAGTAAGTTTTTCCTTCTCCTTTAAAAGGTTCTTAATATTTTGTTTGTCTTCCCAGGTTAGTTCTTTCTTTCCTTTAATTTCTTCAACCGCTTTATCTAGTTTTTCTCTCAGTTCGGCCGCTTTATTTTTAGCCTTATTAATGTCCGACTTTTCAGCACTCTCCCCTTTGCTCAATCTTTCTTCAAGCTCTTTTTTAGAGGGCAACTTTAAATGCATCAGACTCGATTTACTCGATTTGTTTCCATTAACTTGGTCATTATCAAATACTTGTAAATAATAAGACAGGTTTTCACCTGATGCGAGTTTTAATGAATCTATGGGCCAATAAATATATACTTGTTGCCCATTAGTGCTTTTGTTAAAGGGTAGTTCAACAAAATTCTCCGTACGGTTTTCTTTTTGATAGACTAGTAATAGTTTGGTTATTCCATAGTCATCAGCTATTTCGCCACCGATGGTAATTGACTTATACAATAAGGTATCTGCAAAACTCTGTACTTGAATGGTTGGTTTTTCATCTGGGATGGCGCGAATGGCATATTCGATTTTACCTTTTTGAACAGCTTCTCCATCGGTTAAGAAAAAACCATAAAAACCAGAGGAAGTTATTTTTTGGTTTGTAGAAAAACTATCCGCACCTATTTTATTTATTGACGAGGTGTCACCATTATAGTAAAAAGCTACATTATTGGTGTGTTGAGCTTTAAGCATCCAAGTAACACTGGTTCCTTCTGGCAATTCTAATTCGCCCACCGGGTTTACAAATTCTGCTTTTCTATTCAAATACCGAGGGTATTTAATATTGGCTGATAGCAAATTCATTGATGGGCGTGCAACTACTTCTAAGCGATATGGTTTTGATTTATAGCCGGATGCCTCTATGTAAAAATCTTTGGATTGCTGAACTCTTGAAAAAAGCAGCTGGAAAGTGCCTAATTGGCTGGAAGACATCTTTGTTCTTGTACTATTTTCTACCAAATAGGCTTCTGTAGGTATGGTGCTTCCTGTTAATTGCAGGGTTAATTCAACATCTTCGTGCTTATACGCCTTTAGCTCCTCCACTATTTTAAACTCAAAAGGAGCTTCGGGTATATATTCCTTTCTAAAATTGATAATTCTAGTGGTGCTTGAAGCAAATTCTTTAGGAGCAACTAGTAAAATAAGCAGTATAATTGCAATTAAAGGAATAAATACTTTAAATGGTTTTTTTGTTTCAGAAGCATCAACAGCTTCAACAAACTCAAAGGAATCGAGCTTGGCAGCCCTTTGGCTTAGGCTTGCTTCGTTCAGGGAATTAGCTTGTTTGTTTTGCTGGGCTAGTTCTAAAAAATTTATCAGTTTATCACTGATGGAAGGAAAATAATCACCAATCGTTTTGGCGGCATCAAAATCTTTAATTGATTTATTTGTTTGTAATAATTCTATAATGGGCTTAATGATGAAATAAATAAATGAGAGAAGTGAAACAAGCAAAAATGTACTAACAATAATGGTTCTGCTAAAGGCACTCAGCTCACCTAACCACTCCGTAATACTTATAAGCAAAGCCAGCCCAATAAATAAGGTAGCCCAAATTATACTTCCTTTAATTAACCTAACCTTGAGAGCTCGGTGTTTAAATTGACGAAGCTTAGTTTCAATATGTGAATAAGAAGAGTTCACTTTTTATATAACGAATTTAATGGGTGCTAGTTTGATTGCGGTTATAAATCAATTTCGAGAAAGGTAGGACAATGATCCGAATGAAAGGCTTCGTTACAAATATCAGCATCTATTATTTTTTCTTCGAGTGGGGTTGTTACCATTTGGTAATCAATCCGCCACCCCTTATTATTTTTTCGGGCGTTGAACCGATACGTCCACCAGCTATATTTACCTAGTTCGCTATGCATTTTTCGAAAACTATCCACAAATCCAGTTTCTAAAAATGAGGAGACCCAAGCACGCTCTTCTGGTAAAAAGCCAGAATTCTTTTTGTTACCTTTTGGGTTATGAATATCAATTTCTTCGTGAGCAATATTATAGTCACCCACAATTACCAAGTTCGGAATTGTTTTTTTAAGTTCATCAATATAGTCTTGAAAGTCAGCTAACCACTGCATTTTAAAGGCTTGACGTTCGTCTCCACTCGTACCCGAGGGCATATAGGTGCAAATAACGGATCCTCCAGCGTAATCGGCTCTGATAATTCTACCTTCTAAGTCGTATTTTCCTATCCCACAGCCATATTCTACGTGTTTTGGTTCAATTTTAGAAAAAATGGCAACCCCACTGTAACCTGGCTTCTCAGCCGACATCCAGTAGTGTTTATACCCCATACCCTCCAATTCGGTGGTATCTACCTGTTCTTGCCTTGCCTTTAGTTCTTGGATGCAAACCACATCCGGGTTCTCGTTTTTGATCCATTCGTACAGACCTTTTTTAATAGCAGCCCTAATACCGTTAACGTTATATGATATAATTTTCATTGTTTATATTTTGCGAAACCTGTTAATATGCCAGAACACTTAATCATGCCTTTGTGCCTGCGCACCAAAGCGCTTCTGCACACAGGTGTATGTTCTTAATATGTTACGGCTATGCCAGTTTCATGTTTAAAATGCTAGGTTAATTTCGTCTTCAAAATATTCTAAGATATGCATTTTTAATAACTGTTCTTGCTCCATCAAATCAAAATGAGGTAACGGTTTTACATTTTTCCAATGTGGCCACCCATCTTCATCCAAACCTTCGAGCACGTAATAACCCGAAAGGCTTAACACTTTGCAAATGGCAATATGCATTAAATCTTGTTTTTGCTCTTTACTAAACTCGATGGTGCCTTTGCCAAGTTCTTGTACGCCAATTAAAAGTAAAATACTATTAAGGTCGCGAGGCTTTTTGCCCACAGCCTCTTTTAAAGCTAACCGAAGGCGCTGCCAATAACGTTCAAGTTCTAAATCTTTTTTTATCATTATAGTTTATAAATTCCTAAGCGGAAGATACCCTCATTCATTTTTTCTATAATTCTTTAACCCGCACCGTATGTATTCAGCAAAAAAACACGTGCTCACAGCGAGGCGAGGGCTTTAAGACTCTAAGAACCACTAAATCAGCATTTAAAATGCAAAATATTTCGTGAAACTTTGAGCCTTGGTGTCTTCGCTACGCTGTGGCTAAAAAGGGTACTATATTGGCTGAATAGTTAACCCACATCTATGGTTAAAATAGTTGGGCTTGTTACCAATTTAACAAATATAGTCTTATGCTACATTTTTATTATTCATCTAAATCGCATATCTTGTTTTTGTGTTCAATTATATTACCGATATTATCAGTTTGGTTTTTCCTGAAACGTGTGCAGGGTGTAGCCGAGCCTTGCTTAATACAGAAAAAACCATTTGCTTACATTGTTTATCAAACCTACCTGTAAGGTTAAGTTTAAAGAGTAAAGATTTAATGCAGCGATTTTATGGGAGGTTAACACTAGCTGAAGCCCATGCTTTCTTATTGTTTAAACGAAAAGGACTTACGCAAAACTTACTTCACGCTATAAAGTATAAGGGCAACCAAGCATTAGCAATAGAACTGGGGCTTTTGTTTGGAATCCAATGCAAAGCTTTATCAATGTATTCAGGTGTTGATTTGATAGTTCCTGTCCCTCTTCATAAAAGCAAACTTAGGTTTAGAGGGTTTAACCAAAGTGCTTTAATTGCTGAAGGAATGAGCAAGGGGTTGGAGAAACCGTATAACCAAAACTGCGTTATTCGAAAAATTAAAACAGCTACCCAAACCAAGAAAAACCGAATGGAGCGATGGAAAAATGTAGAACATATATTTGGTGTATCACCAGATCCTTATTTAGAAGAGAAAGTTAAAAATAAACATATATTATTGGTTGATGATGTGATTACAACAGGGGCTACACTCGAAAGCTGCGGGCAGGCAATATTAAATGCAGGGGCACAAAAGCTGAGTATAGCCTGTTTAGCATTGGCTTAACCTGAATAGCTCAGGTTAAAAAAAGAGGGCATAAAAAAAGGTGCTACGAAAGCAGCACCTTGTAATTTTTTTTAAGCTTTAGTAATTAGAGCCTGCTCTAATCATTGCACATCTAAAACCGATAGTGGCTGTGGCAGAATCTTGATCTAAGTATCGTCTTGTTCCTGGTGATAACCAGTAAGCAACATCCTTCCAAGAACCCCCTTTATAAACACGAGAAGTATTTGTTATCAATTGCTTTAGCGGATCATACTTATCTACATTATCAAGAAAATCATCTCTACGCATCGGGTTTAAATCATCCATATCTTGAAAAGAAAGAGGACGGTATAAATCTTGTACCCACTCATTTACATTACCTGCCATATTATAAAGGCCATAATCGTTTGGAGGGTATTCATAAACGTAAGCGGTAATCATTGCACCATCATTTAATTTACCGGCAACGCCTGCATAATCACCCCTGCCTCTTTTAAAGTTGGCTAAAAAATAGCCCATTTCTTTACCGTAAGGATTTCTTAAAGAGTGACCATCCCATGGGTATAGTCTATTATGGGTTTGGTTTTCATCTAACCATTGAGTTCCAATAAGTGCTTGAGCTGCATACTCCCACTCGGCCTCAGAAGGCAATCTATAATCAGGAAGGATAATGCCAGACTCCAATGGAATTCTTCCATCCGATTCTGCTTCTGCCATTAAATCGGGATCCCAATCGCCATTATCGATGGCTATATCTTCTAATCCCATATTTACAGCATTTGTTCTCCATTCAGAATAATCAGTTGCTTGTCGCCAGCTAACGCCAACTACAGGAAAGTAACGAAACCCTGGGTATTTTAAGTAATGCTCTGCATAAGGATCGTTAAATGCTAACCGGGCTTTCCATACTTCTTGGTCAGGGTTAATGGTTGCTTTAAATGCGGCAGAAGAATCTGAAGCTTCTATATAATACATATATTCTAACCAGTGAATATTCGCAACTTCGGTTTCATCCATATAAAACGAAGCAACGGTTACTGTTCTTTCAATATTATCTCTCGCCATAATAACATCTTCTTCAAAAGAACCAAGCACCATTCTACCTCCTTCTATAAAAACAAGGTTTGGTCCTTCTGGCTGTCCATGAAAAGGGAATGTTTTATAACCGGCAGAGTCTTCATAATCTTGGCTGTATGCCAAACCTGTTGAAGTACTAAACTGCCCCGGATACTCACTGTTTGGTTGACCGCCTCCTTTACCACAAGCCACAAATATCAATGCCGAAAGGCTTAGTATAGCCAATGCTTTTGATACACTATGAATAGATTTCATATATACTGTTTTTTTCATCAAAATTGTTTTCTCTTTCAGTTGTTAAATACCTTCCTTAGGCATATTATTTCAACAGGTTTTACGATGTATTTTTAAGCTACAAACGCATAAAGCACCTATTTAATTGCCAAAGAAAAAGCAAAATACTAATTATGTCCAAGAAATGCTCAATAAATGATAAAAAAAATCGAATTTATGTGCTATTTGGTCTAAAATTGGAGATTATTAACCACAATTGCACTTAATTTATAGCGAAAGTATGGGCGCAAATTTATTTAGACCTAAATTTGAATTTGTTGATTTATCTTACTTTAATAAAATGACAAAATCTACAAATCGTTTTTCAGCTACTCTTATAATACTTGGCTTTTTATTGCCAACTATAGTTTTGGCACAATCCAAAGAAGTTAGCTCTTTGGCTAAAGAGCTAATCGAAAATAATAAGTTTAAAGAAGCAGACAGCCTTCTAACCCAAGCGATTAAAAACAATGGCTTATCTAAGGAGTTGTTTTTTGAAAGAGGGCAGCTCCGGTTTATGAGGGGTGATTATTACGGTGCTGCAGGTGATTTTGGATTTGCAATAGAGCTTGACAATAATTTTGCCGAAGCTTTTAATATGAAAGGTCTTGCCATTCATTATAATGGAGACCCCGATTTGGCCATTGAGTATTTTTCAAAAGCCATTGAACTTAACCCAACTTATATAGATGCATACAGCAATCGAGGGTTTGCTTACTATGCGATTGGAGCTAATGAAAATGCGTATTTCGATTTTTCAAAAGCCATTGAATTAAATCCTAAAAGTGCAGATTTATACTATAACAGAGGTTTTGTTCGATCAGATTTAGAAGAGTATGTGGGTGCGATTGATGATTTTAATCGATCGATAGAACTTGATTCGCTGGATGCCGAAACTTTTCAATTGCGTGCCGATGCCGAATTTGAAATAGGGGCATTAGACTATGCGCTCAACGATTACACCAAAGCCATTTTGCTCGATTCTTTGGACGAGCTCAAATATGCAAGTCGAGCGCTTGTATTTAACGAACTCGAACTTTATCAAGAGGCTATTAAAGACTATACCGTTGCTATTCAATTATTTGAAGAAAAATATGAGCCTGACCCGGAACTTTATAACCTAAGAGGGGTGGTTTATTATAATTCGCAACAATACGAGCTAGCCATCCAAGACTATAACCTTGCGTTAGACCTAGAGCCTTCGGCTCCATTATTATACGAAAACAGAGGAGCCGCCTATTTTGAGAGCGGAAAATTTATAGAAGCTGCGCAAGATTATACAGTGGCAATTGATTTAGAGCCTATTAACCCAGAAAATTATTATTTCAGATCGCAAGCAAAGTTTGAACTAAACAATAAATTTGATGGCTGTTTAGATTTAAAAAAGGCAGTTGAACTAGGCATGGTAGAAGCAAAAAAAGAATTAAAAGAAAAGTGTAAATAATTTACCAGTTAAGAACAGATGCAAGAATTAGTTTTAGGTATTGACGTAGGAGGAACCAACACCAAGTTTGGGCTGGTAAATAAGCAAGGAGAAATTATAGCAGAGGGCTCGTGCAAAACCAAAGGGTATCCTGTTTTTAAAGACTACCTCTCTCATTTAATGTTAAATGTAGAGGAAGCAAGAGCTAAACTACCAGAACATAAACTGATGGGTGTTGGAGTTGGAGCTCCTAATGGTAATTATTACAGAGGCACCATTGAAGAAGCAACTAATTTAGAGTGGAAAGGAACCGTTTACTTTACAGAACAGCTAAAAGATTATTTTGCTGATATGCCTATTATTTTAACCAATGATGCAAATGCTGCTGCAATTGGTGAAATGACATTTGGTAGTGCAAAAGGAATGAAAGACTTTATTGTTTTTACATTAGGCACAGGGCTTGGCAGTGGCATTGTAGCCAATGGAGAAGTTATTTATGGTGCGGATGGGTTTGCGGGCGAAATAGGACATACACTGGTAAATGTGTTTGGTAGAACTTGTGGCTGTGGGCGCAAGGGCTGTTTAGAAACTTACGTATCTGCCACAGGAATAAAACGTACCGTTTACAAATTATTAGCAGATTATATGTGCGACAGTGAACTAAGAGGCGTTTCTTTTAATGACCTTTCGGGTCACATGATTACGGAAGCGGCCTTGCGAGGAGATTTTATTGCACAACAAGCCTTTGAATACACCGGCAGAGTTTTTGGTATGAAACTAGCCGACACCGTAGTTCATTTTAGTCCCGAGGCCATCTTTCTATTTGGTGGTTTGGTTAATGCAGGCGATCATTTATTAAAACCTGCCAAGTACCATATGGAAGATAATATGCTTCGCAACTTTAAAGGGAAAGTAAAACTATTAGTTTCAGGATTACAAAATAAAAATGCGGCTGTATTGGGTGCAAGCTCATTGGCTTGGAAAGAACTAGCTAAAAACTAATTAGTGTTTGTCTATAAACTCCAATAAACAAAAATCAAATAACAAATAAACCTCAACAATAAAAAATTCAAACCGATTAAATAACTGCTTTTTGATAATTGTGCTTTTCAAAAACAGTTACTTTATGGACAGGCTCTAGTGCCTCTAAAAAAACCTCATTAATAATAATCCGTTTTATAAAAAAAGACCTGTTTTCTTAGAGACACCAGTAAATATTGTATATTAGATTATGAAGAAAAAGTGGTTTCTTTTTTTGATTTTAGCTGGGTGCAAGGTTTCGTCATTTACTACGATTGTTGCCCCTGGCACTACGTTTGAAAACTACCAAACATTTAGGCTGGTTGAGTTTCCACAGCAAATAAACATTACACAGCCCGAATATGATAACGCAGAAAACAGACAACTCATTAATAGCGCCATTATCGAAGAACTAACAGGCTGGGGGCTGGTTCAAAATCAATCAAAATCAGATTTAATTATTACTTATACTTTATTAATTAGAGACAGGGTGGATCCGCGCATAGACTCTGCTGTAATTTACAAGCCGTGGGTGGATACCCAGCAAGATAGCTTTAACTATACCGAAGGAGCATTTACACTTGTTCTTATGGACGATAAAACAGGCAATATTCTTGCACAGTCTCAGTTAGAGAGCGTTATGGATAGGAATCCTAAAAAATTTAAATCGACCATTCCGCATATAATAAAAAAAATGTTTAATCGAATTGAGAATGAAGTTAAAGAAAACGGCTAAAATTACACTGATTTTTTTGGTTGCCCTCCATGGTTTCTTTGTTGGAATTGGCCAGCCCTCTATTGGAGAAGAAGGGTTTTCGGTTATTAAAGAGGCCTACTCATACGATAAATCGTTGCCATTAAACACAACCATTACCGAAACACAGGAGTTTGCAACTTATACAAGAGCAGAACTTTATTTTACAGGCGTTTACGAAAGAGTTGGTGGTTACTTAGCGATACCAACCACAGGAGATGCGCCTTTTCCTGTAGTAGTATTAATTGATGGCATGGGCGGCTCAAAAAACCGATGGTTTAAAGAGGATAATTGGCCTAATGGACTAGAAACGGTGGAGGCATTAATAGAAAAAGGGTTTGCCGTTTTTACCATTGATGCTGCTATGCACGGAGAACGATTTGACACCACAGGCGTTTTTCCAAAACCGCTAACACTTCGAAAAAACGACTTAATGTACACAGTTCGAGATATAATTAGGCACACGGTGCAAGATTACAGGCGTGGTTTAGACTACCTCGAAACACGAGAAGATATTGACACGAATAAGATAGGAGTATATGGCTTAAGTATGGGAGGTGCGGTTACGTTTATTTTAACAGGGCTAGAGCAAAGAATTAAAACAGCCGCAGTGGGCGTGGCGGTAGTGTATGGAAACGAATATAGCCTTGTAAATGCCTATAATTTTACGCCACGTATTAAAACAAAGCCTATTTTAATGATTATGGGCGATAGTGATGGGTATTACACACCAGGTTCGGCCACTCAACTTTTTAATACAATTGGTGGAGACCAAAACCGATTAATACTTTTTAAAGGAGGCCATAAAGTGCCCGTATCGTATATTCCTATAATTGCAGAATGGTTTGAGCAAGGGCTCGTTCAGGCTAAAGAATAGAGTTGCGTAGGGCAATTCGTGAATATCACAAATTATCATGTTTCTTTGCCATAATGAAAATTTTACTAATTGAAGATGAGGTTCGTGTTTCTTCTTTTGTAAAGAAGGGGTTAGAAGAACAAGGGGAAGAGGTTACGCAAGCATTTGATGGTCAAACAGGATTAAATTTGGCCTGCCAACATGCGTTTGATGTAATTATTTTAGACGTGGTTATGCCCATTATGAATGGCATTGAGGTATGCAACCAATTAAAAAAGCACTATAAAATTGCAACACCTATTTTAATGCTTACGGCTTTAGGCACTACAGACGATGTGGTGCTTGGTCTTGAAACGGGTGCTGATGATTATTTAACCAAACCGTTTAAGTTTAAAGAATTACTTGCTCGACTTAAAGCCTTAAACCGAAGAAAACAACTAGCAAACACACCGGTTGAAATATTGGAGGCACAAGGCCTAACAATGAATTTAACCACCAAAGAGGTAAGTCGAAAAGGGTTGCCAATAAAGCTTACGGCCAGAGAATTTAAATTATTGGAATATCTTTTAAAAAACAAGAACAGGGTTGTTTCCAGAACAAATATTTTAGAAAATGTATGGGAAGTAGATTTTGATTTAGGCACCAATGTAATTGATGTATATATTAATTATTTACGAAAAAAAGCAGGCCAAGGTTTCCCCACAAAACTGATTGAAACCGTTATTGGAATGGGCTATATTATTAAGGGTTAACAGATGAAAATTAGCACACGACTTTCGTTGGCTTTTTCGCTTATTGCAAGCACTATTTTTATAGTGTTTGGGGTTAGTGTGTATTGGTTTGCCTCAAACCATCGAATATCTGAGTTTAGAGAAAGGCTGCATGAGCGGGTACTGATTACGGAGAAAATTTATTTAGAAAAAGAGTCTTTTAGTAAAAGCGAGTTCGACCTCATAAAAAAGCAATTTTCAAACACACTCCCAAACGAAACGGAAGAAGTAATAGAAATACAAAAAGGGCAACAGCTTGGATTTAAGCAAAACTACCCACAACTTATTGCTGATAACTTTCGATTAAAGGACACCTATTTTTTTGAATATGAGACCATACAGGGGCTTAGCAAACAGTTTAAAATTAAAGGGAAAGAATATGTAATTATTGTTGCTGCGGTAGATGAAACAGGGCTCAAAAATCTACTGTTTCTAAAAAACAGAATTATGCTGCTTATAGGCATAGGAATCCCTCTGTTACTTATAGGCAGTTTTGTTATTACTAAAAAAGCATTGGCGCCATTAACCCAAAAAATTACACGCGCCAATGAGATTGGCATCTCTAGTTTACATCAACGATTAACGGTAATTAACTCCGAAGACGAAATAGGCAAACTAGCCATTGCATTTAACAACCTTTTAGACCGCCTCGAGGATTCGTTTGAAGCTCAAAAGGCATTTATATCCAATGCTTCGCACGAAATAAAAAACCCGTTAACCGCCATTATGGGCGAGGCCGAGGTTGCTGCAAGCAAAACTCGTACACCTGCCGAGTATATGGAGTCGTTAAACCACATTTTAACAGAGGCGGAAACCTTAAACACAACGGTGACAAATCTGCTGCAACTATCAAAAATTACGGCTAATGAAGATGGGGTGCAGTTCGAAAAACTCGAATTTATTGCTTTTTTAAAGGAAGTAAAAACCAGTTTCGATTTTGTAACACCAGGGAATAAAATAGTGGTCGATATCAAGGGTGCAAATACAAGTATTATGATATGGGGCAATAAGAGCTTGTTAAAAGCGGCCATATTTAATATGCTAGATAATGCCTGCAAATTTTCATCCAACGGAGTAGTTTATATTTCTCTATCTGCTTCTAAAAATCAATTAATGATAGAGATAGCAGACCATGGTATTGGCATTTCAAAAACAGATATTACTAAAATAAAAGCCCCTTTTTACCGAGGCAATAATACCGTGCAAATAAAAGGGTCTGGTATAGGGTTATCCTTAACTGATAAAATTATTTCGCTGCACCAAGGGACCCTTCATATACAATCAGAGCTGGGCGAAGGAACAGCCGTTGAGATAAGGCTTCCTCTGTTTTCATCCTAGCCTGATTAATTTATAAATAATCAGACTAGGATGAAATAGTTTTTAAAAGCCAAAAAACCCCTCTTTTTCTTCCCTTTAAGAGGGGTATTCCTAAAAAACAGTTTACAGGATTACTTGTATGATGCCAAATTCTAATCTCATTTTAATGTGGCTTTAATCTCACTCTAATACCACGTTCTTATTATTGCCTAAAAATACGATAACGATGAGTGAAGACAGTAGTAACGGGGGCTTGTTTAAAAACATAAAACAAGACTTACCAGCAAGTATTGTAGTACTATTTGTAGCGATACCACTTTGTTTAGGTATAGCATTAGCAAGTGGAGCTTCTCTTTTTTCAGGCTTAATAGCAGGAATTATAGGAGGAATAGTGGTAGGGAGTTTAAGTAATTCATCTCTAGGAGTTAGTGGGCCGGCAGCAGGGTTAGCTGTAATAGTACTTAACTCCATCGAGTCGCTTGGTGCTTTTGAGATATTCCTAGTTGCTGTTGTTATTGCAGGAGCCATTCAAATATTAATGGGCTTTTTAAAAGGAGGTGTAATTGCGTACTACTTTCCTTCAGCGGTGATTAAAGGGATGTTGGCCGGTATTGGTATTATCATCTTTTTAAAGCAGATTCCTCACGCCTTTGGCTACGATGCCGATTATGAAGGAAACCTGTCTTTTTGGCAAAAAGATGGCGAAAACACATTTACCGAACTATTTAAAATGTTAGACCATATTTCGCCAGGGGCATTAATTGTAAGTGTTGTTTCCTTATTAATACTTTTAACTTGGGATAATATTTTGGCAAAGAAACATAAGGTATTTCAGCTTATTCAAGGGCCTATTGTGGCGGTAGCTTTTGGGATACTTTATCATACACTAGCTTCAGCATATTTTCCAGTATATGGCATTAATGCAGAGCATTTGGTTAGCGTTCCTGTAGCCGATAGCCTTGCAGGCTTTGCTTCGCTATTTGCTTTTCCTAGCTTTAGCCACTTTTTTAGCAGCGATGTTTGGGTGGTGGCATTTACCATAGCCATTGTTGCAAGTTTAGAAACGCTGCTTAGTGTTGAAGCTACCGATAAACTAGACCCTCTTAAAAGAACCACGAACACCAACCGAGAATTAATGGCACAAGGTACGGGCAATATGATTTCTGGTTTGTTAGGAGGCTTGCCTATTACACAAGTAATTGTGCGTAGTTCGGCCAATATCCAATCAGGAGGTCGTACCAAACTTTCGGCCATAATGCACGGTGTTTTTTTACTGTTATGTGTGTTTTCAATTCCTTTTGTTCTTAATATGATTCCTTTGGCTGTGCTTGCAAGTGTGTTATTTGTAGTAGGGTATAAATTAGCAAAACCGAGTTTATTTAAGCAAATGTATAAGCTTGGCATGGCACAGTTCTTACCTTTTATCATTACAATTTTAGGAATTGTTTTTACTGATTTATTAAAAGGGATTGGTATTGGATTAACCGTTGGTGTATTAATGATTTTGAGAAATAGCATTAAAAATTCGCATTTCTTACATAAAAAAGTGGTGGATAATGGGTTTCATAAAGTAAAAATGACACTAGCAGAAGAAGTAACCTTTTTAAATAAAGGAGCCATTTTAAAAGAATTAAACAGCCTCCCAAAAGAAACCCAATTAACCATAGATATGAGTAAATCGGCACATATAGATTATGATGTGTTGGAGATTATTGATAACTACAAACAAACGGCAGAAAGCAGAGGGGTAACGGTAACGCTCATCAACCGTGGAGACGAGCAAACGGCAGATTACTAGATTAGCAAACACCTAATGAAGAAAAAACAGCATAAGCAAAAGCTTTTAGTTCTTATCGACTTTACAAAAATCTCGTATAGAGCCTTAAAGTATGCAATTTCTTTAGCCAAAGTAATTAATGGTAAAATAATTTTACTCTATGTTGTTTTACCAAGAGAGTTAGTAAACGATAAAAATTATTCCGCTGGTTTAAAAACACAAAAAATTGATAAAAATAAAGCCGAGGCACAATTGAAGTCAATTATTGAAATGATTGAAGCCGAGAAATTAAGCGCAGAGTATATAAATACAACTGGTAACTTTCGCACAAAACTAGATGAGTGTACAACGTTGTTTGAGCCAAACTTAGTTGTATTGGGCAAAAGCAAAAACAGCACAAACCAACTTGGCGAAGCAACGGAATATTTACTTAATCAGAATAATGGTAATGTGCTTATTATTAGTGGCGACCACGAGTTTAGAGAAGACACACAAATTTCAATGGAGGGTAATGGAGAGTCGCTAAACGATCAGGGGTCGGATTTTTTACTTTGGTTAAATGAAAAAACGACCCCCCCTATATGTGTTTTTATTAATCATAAAAAAACAGTTTTAAAGGAGGTATCTTTGCCTAAAAACTGGGCTGAACTTAAAAAAGCAAACTTTAAAATATGTTATAAAACGAAACACTGTTTTTCTACTATAGATAGCATTAAGAAGCATATACTAGATGAAAAAATAGAGCTGGTTTGTATTGCAAGAAAGCGTTTAAAAACATCCTTTTTTGCAAATTTGTTTAGCCAACACCAATCCACAAAAGAATTTATAAACAATATTGATATTCCTGTTTTAATAATGGGGCAAGCATCTTAATTTTTATAATGAACACACAAACAAAAGATACCCAAGAACAGCTAATGACCACCAAAATATTAATTAATTTCGAAAATTAGAAAAGAGAACACCAATTTAGTAGAAATGATAGAACCAAAAAAAGCCTAACATATAGCTACAAGTAGTTTAAAACTTATTTCACAATATCGTTTTTTAGGATAAAGAGGAATATAAAATAAAAAGATGGATAACGACCCAATAACCCCAGTTCAGCGCTTTTGGAAATTGCTAAAACCAGATAGCAAAGAAGTACGCAATGTTTATATATACTCTATATTTAGCGGATTGATTAGTTTATCATTACCACTAGGTATCCAAACCATTGTAAACCTTATTCAAGGGGGGCAGATAAACACCTCTTGGATAATATTGGTAATATTTGTAGTACTTGGAATAGCAGTAGTAGGCGTTCTTCAAATATTTCAGTTACGTATTACTGAAAACCTACAGCAAAAAATTTTTACCCGTGCAGCATTTGAGTTTTCGTACCGGGTTCCAAAAATTAGAATGGAAGTACTTTACCGTCATTATGCGCCAGAGCTAATGAATCGGTTTTTTGATATTGTTACGGTTCAAAAAGGGCTTTCAAAGATATTAATTGATTTTTCAGCTGCTTTTTTTATAGTTGTTTTTAGTTTGTTATTGCTTTCGTTTTACCATCCATTTTTCATTTTATTTAGTATAGCTTTACTAATGTTGGTTTATACCATATTTAGATATACAGCGGCCAAAGGAATGAGGACAAGTTTGGTTGAGTCGAAATTTAAATATAAAGTGGCCCATTGGTTAGAAGAGCTGTCGCGTACAGCAACAACCTTTAAATTGGGAGGCAGATCTGAATTGCCTTTAGAAAAAACAGATAAATGTGTAGAGGGCTATCTAGAGGCCCGCGAAAACCACTTTAAAGTTTTGGTACAGCAATATTCTTTAATGGTAGCCTTTAAAGTTTTGGTAGCTATGGGCTTACTGGCCATTGGCGGAATTCTTGTTATGGATCAGCAGATGAACATAGGTCAGTTTATTGCAGCAGAAATTATAGTACTTACGGTTATCGCTTCTGTTGAAAAATTAATACTTAGCATTGAGTCTATTTATGATATACTCACATCACTAGAAAAAATTGGCCAAGTTACAGATTTAGAGTTGGAGCGGGAAAACGGGATAAATGTAGAGGTTAACCCCGAGGATGCTGGCATAGAAATAGCCATAGAAAACGTAAGTTTCACCTACCCAGATGCAAATCAAAAAACACTTAATAATATTTCGGTATCTGTTAATAAAGGCGAAATACTGTTAATAACAGGCGATAGCAATTCGGGCAAAAGCACACTATTATACATATTGGCAGGTTTGTACCAAGTGCAGGAAGGCACAGTATCGTATAATAAACTGCCAGCTGGAAACCTTTCTTTGAACTCAATTAGAGAACAAGTAGGTAGCCACATGACAATGGAGCGCCTTTTTGAAGGCACTGTACTTGATAATATTACCTTAGGAAGAGAAGCCGCTACGTTTAAAAATGTAAAATGGGCTGTAGAAGAATTAGAACTAACCGAATTTATAAAAACGCTACCCCAAGGCTATAATACAATGCTTAATGCCCAAGGCAAAAGATTGCCCGAAAGCATAGTTACAAAACTATTACTGGCTCGAAGCATTGCTTCTAAGCCAAAACTTTTATTGCTAGAAAACACATTTGAACACCTGGATGAGGTTTCGGGAAAAAAGATAATGAAGTTTTTAACCAATAAACAAAATAGATGGTCAATGGTGGCCGTTTCATCCAATACATATTTGGCAAAATCATCAGACAAAATAGTGGTATTAAAATCAGGTAAAATACAGCACACCGGTACATACAACGAACTAAAAGATATTGTACACTTTAAAGCCAATAAAAATGCTTAATATTTCAAAGCAGACAATAGGTAAATCGGTAGCAAAAGAAAAATACCAATCGCTTGTAAATGTTGAAAAACGGAAATCTGGCAATGTTTTAATACGTTTAATAGGGGCTATGTCTGGGTTGTTTTTATTTATAATGTTTTTGCCCTGGACTCAAAACATACAATCTAGAGGAGCCGTTACTACACTTAAGCCTGAACAGCGACCACAAACCATTCAATCCATTATATCGGGCAGAATTGAGAAATGGTATGTGCGAGAAGGCGACTTTGTAAACAAAGGAGATACCGTACTTTTTATTTCAGAAATAAAAAACGAATACCTAGACCCCAACCTATTAAACAGAACAGAAAACCAGTTAAAAGCAAAGGAAAGCTCGGTTTTTTCTTATATGGAAAAAATAAAGGCGCTCGACAGCCAGATTGATGCCTTGCTTAAAACAAGCAATCTTAAAAGAGAACAAGCAAAAAACAAGTTAGAACAAGCCCATTTAATGGTTACAAGCGACAGCATAGCCTATGAGGCTGCCAGCATTAATTATACCATTGCAAAAACACAGTATGTTCGAATGGAGCAACTGTATAAAGACGGGTTAAAATCGCTAACTGATTTAGAAAAGCGAAATCAGACTTTGCAAAAAGCACAGGCCGGAATGATTTCGAAAAAGAACAAAATGCTTACCAGCAAAAACAAGGTAATTAATGCAAAAGTAGAAAGAACATCCATTCACGCACAGTACATAGATAAAATTTCCAAGGCCAAATCAGAAAAATACACGGCACTTTCTAATATGTACGATGCCGAAGCCGTAGTTACTAAACTACAAAACCAATTTGCAAACTACACGTTACGCTCGGGCATGTATTACATAACCGCACCACAAAGCGGATATATTACCAAGGCGATGCAATCGGGCATAGGCGAAACCATAAAAGCAGGAGCAGAAATAGTGAGCATAATGCCCGCAGTATATGACTTGGCAATAGAAATGTATATAAAACCCATTGATCTTCCGTTATTAGAGATGGGGCAGCATGTTCGTATTCAGTTTGATGGTTGGCCAGCCATTGTATTTTCGGGTTGGCCTAATACCAGCCATGGCACTTATGGAGGCACTGTATTTGCCATTGATAATTTCATTAGTAAAAACGGACTGTATCGTATTATGGTAGCACAAGACCCCAATGACTACCTCTGGCCCGATGCACTAAGAGTAGGGGCGGGCACAAAAAATATGGTTTTACTTAAAGATGTTTTTATTTGGTATGAGTTGTGGCGAAAGATAAATGGTTTTCCACCCGATTATTATAAAGACATAACGACAGCAATATCACCATCGACAACCAATACAAAATCAAAGTAATACGCACAATGAAAGCCCTTATTACTACATTGTTTGTATTAAACAGTTGTTTTTATGTGCAGGCACAAAGCGACAGCACGGTTACTTTAAGCTATCAAGAATTTATTGAAATAGTAAAAAAAGAACACCCATATACCAAACAAGCCGACATAAAAATTTATGAAGGCGAAGCCACGTTATTATACGCCAAAGGAGCCTTTGACCCTAAAATTTATACAGATATAAGTCAAAAGTATTTTAAAGAAAACCAATATTACAGTTTAATTAATGGAGGGCTAAAAATACCCACTTGGTTTGGGGTTGAGCTTAAAGGAGGGTATGAACAAACCCAAGGAGTATTTCTTAATCCAGAAAATACCACCCCTGGAAGCGGGTTGGTGCATGCGGGCATATCGTTTCCTGTAGGTAGGGGTTTATTAATAGATAAACGAAGAGCAGAACTTAAAAAAGCGCGATTGTTTCAACAAGTGTCTGAGATGGAACAACAACTTATACTTAACGAATTGGTTTACAGGGCGGGTACCACCTACTGGGAATGGTTTAAAGCCTATAATTCGTTGTTTGTGTATAAAGAGGGCTATCGGCTGGCCAAAGAAAGGTTTGATGCCGTAAAGCTAGGGGCAGCCATAGGCGATCGCCCAGCTATTGATACATTAGAAGCAGGCATACAAGTGCAAAACAGAATGCTTGGTTTACAGCAGTCAGAAGTTGAATTTAAAAATGCCACGGTCTTATTATCCGTTTATTTATGGGCAGAAGGCGTTGTTCCATTAGAGTTGGCAGCAGGCACCGTTCCCGTATCTATTAGCAACACGATGGGGTTAAATACGAACCCTCCCCCTTTTGTACAAATAGATTCGCTCATTAATACCCACCCAGAGTTAAACCAATCGCGTTATGTAATTAACCAGTTAGAAATAGATAAACGCCTAAAAAAGAACCAGCTATTGCCAATGCTAAATTTAAAATACAACCCCATCACAGAGTATGTAGGGGGCGAATCAATGGCAAACTTTTCTATTAATAATTACACGTGGGGGTTGGAGTTTCAGATGCCTCTTTTTTTAAGAAAAGAAAGAGGGCTGCTTAAGCTAACAGATTTAAAAATACAGGAGAACAACCTTAAGCTAAACAATAAGCAACAAGTATTAAGGTATAAGGTTATCGCTGCTTGGAACCAATGGAGTACCACCAAAGAACAAATTGAATTGTATGCACAAACGGTTGAGGATGCAGGCAATTTATTGGAAGGGGAGCGCCAACTATTTAATATAGGCGAAAGCTCTTTATTTATGGTAAACACACGAGAGGTGGGTTTTATTAAAACACAGCTAACGTTTATTGAGCTATTAACCCAAAACAGAAAGGCCAAACTAACCACAATGTATGCGTTGGGCAGAGCGTTAAACTAGTAGTATCCAATGCTCCTTGCCCAAAGTTTGGGATAAACTTATAGTAGATGTTTTCTTTGCAATTTTGCCTTACATTTAAAGGGGTCTATAAAATAAGTTGACGAATTTGCTTTGCTCTCTTTTGTGTTTGTAGCTTTTTTAGTGTTTTTTTAGCCACACAATAAAGCAGCAACGGAGAGTGCTGCAAAAGGCAGGGTTAATCGAGAACCCAGCTATCGTACCTCCCAGCTTATAGCATATTTTGCTTTTACCTTATCTTCCTTTATCATATCAGAGGTGTAGGGCCCTCCGATTTTGTCTGCTTCTAAAATAAATTTTCCTAAGTAATCGTCAGGAGAAAGGTCGTCAAACTCCCATAACTCAACCTTAATAGAAGCACCGCGCACCAGTGAAGTTTCTACTTTTAGTGTAGCCGTATCACCTTGGTTCATGGAGTTATACTTTTCGGCTTTAGGCCAAATTTTTTTGCCATTGCACATTAAATACACTTCATCTGTGCTTTCATCTGGCAAATAGCAAATTATGTTATGCAGTCTTATCGTATAATCTGTCATAGCTTAGTATCATATTTATGCACTATAAAAATATTGATAATAAATGGAAAAAGCCAACCTCATTATACATGGGCTTCTAATGAGAGAGACGATAATTTAATTATCAACCCGAGTTCGACCTAACCTGAATTATTCATAAACATTTTGAACACAAACCCAAAACCAACCTCAAGCTTTAAAAACCCATTATTTATGCCATTTTTAGTAGTTGTTTTTCAAAATATGCCCGCCAAGGGCGGCCAGCGATGTTTTTGACGCCTCGCCTCCACATTAATCTAATAATTCAGGATAGGTACTAAACTATAATACGTAAAGATCCACAATTTCGTAAATTACAAACAAAATGTATAGGAGGATTAGAATGTAACCTAACTGTTTATTGAGTTCCCATTTTCGATATATTAACGCAAATAAAATAAGTAGAACCGAGCCAAGTAGTAGGCCAACGGCTACTTCTAAGCCTTCTATATGGGTAGTTACTTCCTCTTGAAGTATTGCATACTTTAAAAACCATGGCAAACCAAGCCCTATAAAAATATCGAAAATATTGGAGCCAACAGCATTGCTCACGGCCATGCCGCCCCTGCCTTGCTTGGCAACAATGGCAGACGAAACAATGTCTGGCACAGAAGTGCCTATGCCAAGCACGATAAGCGCAATAACCATTTCTGGAACACCTAAAATAGCAGAAACATGTACCGCACTTTCAACAAGTACCCAGCAGGTGGCTGCAATTAACATAATAGAAACTGTGAATACTTGAAAATACCTCTCTGGCTTGGGAACAATTAGTTTTATAATAAGGTCAATAGGTTTAAAAACAGACCGCCACCAATATTTTGATGTCGTTTCTTGTTGATAAATAGGCTCTAAATCTACCTCTTCGTATTTAAACCATTTTTTCCAATTAATTACCGAGTACACATAAAAGACATACATAATAATAAAAGCGATGGACTCGAATAAGGTGATTTTTTCATTTTCTAGCACGAGGTAAAAAGCAATTATTGAAATGGCGTAAAACAATAAATCTCGGACTACAGGCTGCCAGGCAATGGTTGATTTTTTAACGATACCAGCAACTCCAATGATGGCTAACAAATTAAAAATAGCCGATCCCACAATAGTTCCAACACCAAGGTCTCCATGATTACCCGGTTTAAATACGGCCATAATTGCCACAAATATTTCGGGCGCACTGGAGCCTGCAGCCATTAAAGTGGCTCCTGCCATATCATGCGATAAGTTTAAAACTTTAGATATTCTGTCAAGAGAAGGAACAAAATACTTGTCCCCGATTTCTGCTAAAATGTAAAATGATATTAATAATAACAGGGAGTACCCAATTAACGCCATAGAGTAGATGATTAAGGGGCGTAAATATAAGATTATTTTTTAACCTGAGTTTTGCCTAAGGCTTTCCAAAATATTAAGAAGCGTTAGAAGTGAAGTAATTAAAGCAAAAAACCTAGGGCAAAGCCTAGGTTTTATATTTATTATTTTTGAGTGCAGAAACTAAAGCATAAGATGAATAGCAGTGCACTATGCCACAAAGGTACGAAATACTTCTATGTTAGCAAAATATGATAATTATAATTAATAGAACCAGTAACGATATCTTTTAAATCAGGGTTCGCTTTAACGCCTTCAAAAACCTCCTCAATATCTCTTTTCATATCCTTTTGGCGGTTTTTTGAAATTTGCCCCAAAAAATAGTAAACAACCTTTATACATGAATCTAATGAACTTCTATCATTATTATTAAAACTAAATTCAGGGATAATTGAAATCCCTTTAGGTGTTTTTAAATCGAATAACACATCACCGTGTGCACAAATGTTTCGAACCAAAATAATTGTTTCGATTAAGTTTTTGAATTTAGTATAATTATAAACTCCAAACTCTTTTGAAATCCTTGTTTTAATATTTTCATCTTTCACATTATTATAAATATTATAAATTACACCAAATGTAAAAAACTCAAGTGTTTTCCAAGCAGGGGCATATTTATCATTGATATATTTAGTGTGGTGGGTTTTTATGGTTTTGTTATACCGTTTAAATTTATCATCATAATATTCATCAATTTTATCAGTAAAATCAGTGCCTACAATAGTTGGGTCTGCAAACCAAGTTGGGGAGTTTTTATTAGCATTAGAAACATAATAAACTAACTTAGTTCTAAAGTTTATTTCAATTCGGTTTATGTATCTTGATAGGATGTTTCTTAAATCTACATCCATATAATATAGTTTTATAACAGTAGAAAATTTTGTGCCATCAATAAAATTGTGTTCATCATCCTTTTCAAAGGGATTCCAGTAAAAACCTAATCGGTAATAGCCAATATCTAAAAGAAATTCTTTGATTTTGGATTCTTCATAATCCAAATCCATACCTCTATCTTTTAAGTGTTGTATTTGCTTGATAGTATTGGTGGCAGTTTTACCCATTATGGTTTATTTGTTCACAAAACTAGGTTATAAAACTTAATTGTAACACCACTAAAGTGGAGGCTATACCAAATAAAACTATTAGTATAGATAGAAAAAATACTATTATACTAGGTAAAACGTGTGTTAAACAGATGTTTGTTTACTACATGTTTACGGTAAAGAAAATAAAAAACCCCAAGATATTGAATATCAAGGGGTTAATTAAACAAGATGGGTGGAAGACGGGACTCGAACCCGCGACCCTCGGTACCACAAACCGATGCTCTAACCAACTGAGCTACAACCACCATGTATTACTCTAACCATCCCGATAACTACCGGGAGAGCTACAACCACCGTGTACTTTTTATTCGCCATTGGGCGAATTGGAGTGCAAATATATTGCTTCAATTAATAATTGCAATCGCTTAAGCAAGTAATTTTAACGAGCAAATAATAACCGGCTGCCACTGCCTACTTCATTAATAACCCCATTGGCGTAAGCCAGTTTCCCATTCACAAAGGTATGTGTAATACTAGCGTTGAATTTATGCCCTTCAAAAGGAGACCAACCACATTTAGCTAAAATATTTTCTTTGTTTACGACCCAAGGGCGAGCAAGGTCAACCAAAACTAAATCTGCATAAAAGCCTTCTCGTATATAACCGCGCTCCTTTATGTTAAAAAGGATGGCGGGGTTATGGCTCATTTTTTCAGCAATTTGAGGTAAAGTTATTTTCCCCTGGTGGTAAAAATCGAGCATGGCTACCATACCATGTTGGATTAATGGCCCTCCTGAAGGAGCTTTAAAATAGCTGTTTTGTTTTTCTTCTAATGTATGAGGAGCATGATCCGTAGCAATTACATCAATCTTTCCTGAAAGCACTGCCTCCAAAATAGCCTTTTGGTCACTTGCTGTTTTTACAGCAGGATTCCATTTAATCAAAGCCCCTTTCTCTTTATAGTCAGCATTATTAAACCACAAATGATGGATACAGGCTTCGGCTGTAATTTTCTTTTCGGCTAATGGAAGTGTATTGTCGAACAGCTCAATTTCTTTGGCGGTGGAAATATGTAAAATATGCAGTTTTGTGCCATGCTTTTTGGCCAAGCCTACGGCCATCGAAGAGGATAAATAACAAGCTTCGGCACTTCGAATAACTGGGTGTTGCTCTATGGGTACTTCCTCACCAAACCGGGTTTTGGCTGCTGCTGTGTTTTTTCTGATAGTAGCTTCATCTTCGCAATGTGTGGCAATAAGCATCTCTACTTTGGAAAAAAGCCCTTCCAGTGTTTTTTCTTCATCCACCAACATATTGCCCGTGGAAGCCCCCATAAATATTTTTAATCCGCATACTTCTGCTGGGTTTGTTTTAAGAACCTCTTCGATGTTATCGTTGGAGGCTCCCATAAAAAAAGAATAATTAGCCAAGGAATCTTTTGCTCCAATGGCATATTTATCGGCTAGTAATTCTTGGGTAAGCGCATTTGGTACGGTGTTGGGCATTTCCATAAAAGAGGTAACACCCCCTGCCACCGCAGCTCTTGATTCGGTAAAAATGTTGGCTTTATGAGTTAGGCCTGGCTCTCTAAAATGTACTTGGTCGTCAATAATTCCCGGAAAAAGGTATTTGCCAGAGGCATCAACTACTTCTTCGTTGGTTGCGGAAATAGAGGACGCTATTTTTTCGATTCGACCGTTTTTAATGAGGACATCAGCTTCAATTTCTTTGCCTTCGTTAACTAGTGTAGCAGATTTTAGGAGCATTGGGTATAAGAGTTAGATTTTGGCAAAACTAATTCAAAACTGTGTTTTCTTCTCTTTAAATAGCCTCTTTTTTGCTAGCAGAGCTGGCAAGGCTGGCACTCGATAATGACGATAATCGTGGCCATTTCTTAAATCGTCATCGAAAATATTCTAGTCTCAGGTTTATTATCAATTAGCCTTCGGTCGAGTGCCATACACACATTGCGGATGTACATTCTTCCTTCTTCGGATACATTAATGCTTTTTTCTCCAATGGTTAGCAAACCATCGGATTCCATTTCTTTAAGCCTGCCAAGGCTATCTTCTAAATCAGTAATGCTTAAATCCTCATCTATCCAATTCGTCTCTAACTGGCACATTAAATTTAAAATATGCTGTCGTACAATCAAGTCGGCTTTGGTAAGCAAGTGACCACGAAAAATGGGAATGCGACCTTCGTTTACAGCATTGGTATAATCAGCAATTGATTTTTCGTTTTGCCCAAAGCTATACCACGAATCGCTGATGGAGGAGGCACCCAAGCCAATCATTAGCTTGGTTTTACCTGCAGAGTAGCCCATAAAGTTTCGGTGAAGCTTTTTACTTTTCATCGCTTTATAAAGCGAATCGGTGGGTAAGGCAAAATGATCCATCCCAATTTCTACATAGCCATTATCAAAGAATAACTGCTTGCCTAACTCGTATAAATGCCGCTTTTCGTCATCTTTGGGCAAGTCGTTTTCATCAAACCCACGCTGACCAACTCCTTTGATCCACGGCACGTGGGCATAGCTGTAATAGGCGATGCGGTCGGGCATTAGGGCAATGGTTTTTGCAATGGTATCGCGAATGCTGCTTTCGTGCTGAAAGGGCAGGCCAAAAATTAAATCGTGGCTTACAGAGGTATAGCCAATGGCACGAGCTGTTTCGGTTACTGTTTTTACAGCTTCAAAAGATTGTATGCGATTCACCGCTTTTTGCACAATGGGGTCGTAATCCTGAATACCAAAGCTACATCTACGAAAGCCCACTTCGTATAAAGCCTGGAGGTGTTCCTTGCTTGTATTATTGGGGTGGCCTTCAAAGCTAAACTCGTACTCTTCGCAGCGGTCAGCCGATTTAAATATGCCGTTTATTAATTCCTTCAAATTATCGGGTGAAAAGAAAGTAGGTGTTCCTCCGCCTAAATGAACCTCTTTAATTTGTGGGCGATTCGGCAATAAATCAACATATAAATTCCACTCCTTTAAAACAGTTGATATGTAGGGGTCTTCTACTTCGTGGCGTTTGGTGATATGTTTATGGCAGGCACAAAACGTGCACATACTTTCGCAATAAGGTAAGTGAATGTAGAGGCTTATTCCTTCAGAATCGTTGCTTTCGTTAAAAGCACGGATTACTGTTTGCTCCCAGTCTGTTTGCGCAATGCCTTCTTTATCCCAAAAAGGCACGGTGGGGTAGCTGGTGTAGCGTGGACCAGGTACGTTGTATTTTTGAATGAGAGTTGAATTCATAGTACTTTTTATTTAACCCTGCCTTGCCGGCAGGCAGGCACAGAGTTCACAAAGAAGGCACAAAGTTCACAAAGCCTCTGTGACCTTTGTGAGGTAACTCCGTGTACTTTGTGGTTAATTCAATTTATAATTTCTCACAAAACTTGCCAATTGTTTTATGTTTTCTAGGGCTGAATTCATATCTTATATTTAACCACAGAGTTCACAAAGAAGGCACAAAGTTCACAAAGCCTCTGTGACCTTTGTGAGGTAACTCCGTGTACTTTGTGGTTAATTCAATTTATAATTTCTCACAAAACTTGCCAATTGTTTTATGTTTTC
>JALSJD010000095.1 GCA_026989535.1 Cyclobacteriaceae bacterium | reverse complement strand
TTAGGGTATGTTTCGGAAGATTAAAGTTATTGGGCACTAAAGGTAGTAAGAATAGGATAGGCGTATTCTTTAATACGTCTATTTTATTAAATACTCTATTTAACATAATATTAATTATAGAACAAAAACAGTAATTTGTGTAATACGAACGAAGTGAGTATTTATACATAAAATCAGTTCTAGTGCGCCAGCACTATAACGTCCGATTTTATGTTAAGCAAATTACGGTCAATAGCACTCCAAATCTTTTGTTACTATAATGTATATTATGTCTCCACTACGCTCCGGGCTTCGCCTAAATAGTCCATGTGTATCAATCTGCTCCACCTGAACATCTAAAGCAAAACCTCAGTACAATCTTTTGTTCCATAATTAGCCGTTATATTAAATAGCCGCTCGGCCAGCGCACAAAATACCTTGCGCTCTGCCATGCCCTAACCAAGCAGCTATTAATAGTTTTTTGCCAACCTGCCTTTGCCGAAACGGCTACGTGCAGGCAGGCGCTCTTTTGCCCGCCAAACAGGCTGGGCAAGTTGCCACCCCAAGTCAAGAGAATTAGAGGAAAGCTATTCTGTATAATTGCATATTCAGGCATTCATACGAGTTAATCTTGTACAATTGATTCTAAGGCGTTCTAAATTTCCTCTAATACACTTGCCGCCATCGCTTTGTTCTAGCGAGTATTCTCACCATAACCGTCATTGCGAGGAACAATCCAGCCGTTTCGCTGATTGAGACGTGGCAATCTCTCCACACGAACCGTCATTCCTGCGTAGGCAGGAATCTCATCATTAGAAACGTAGAATAATTATGTTCACACCTTTAACTTTCCTTTATACGTGTTCACCCATTCGCTCAAGCCGCTAGGCTTTTACTTTTTTCATAGATAAAAAAGTAAACAAAAAATCTAGACAAAATAATGCTGCCAACACACATGGCTCACACTCACCTCGCTATTTTGCCATGCCACCGCACCTAGATGGCTAGGTGCGGTATTTCTATTTAACATAATGTATAAATGTGCTAAATTAGGCTAATTGAGGCAACATATTAGTCAATGAATACTTACTCAATTCAGGAATTGCCTTGGTAAATACTTTTATCTCCCAATTGGAAAGATGTTTGAACCTCTCCCCTTGCTCATTATCAAAAAAAATGTAATCATCGGGCTCTGAAAGCACCTTAGAAGGTATTAAGTGCAAAATCGGCTCCATATCCTTCATAAGTAGCACTAAAGCAATCCATAGGTTTTCTTTGGGCTCTCCCAACTCACCTTTTAGAATTTTTACACTCCTCTCCTTCTCTAAATCAATGGGTTGAAAATACAGTTCGTATTGCTTTCCTGTGTGAGTTTTAGCAATTAAATCAACCTCTGCTCTCCTTTTTTTGTCTGGGGAAACTTCTAGCTTGGCTTTTAGTAATTCCAGTTGGACAGATTGGTGGGCATATTTTCTAAGGATTGACATTTAGGCAATCATCTCTGGGTATTCATTCCATTCCTTGCCCTCTAGTATACGGCCATTAACTTTTTTATTTCTTCTTACTCCATCGCCTCCCCAAGTGCCCCATTGCTTAAAGAAAAAGGCCACATTTTGCTCTTCACATTGTTTTTTAATGTTTGAAGCCCATTCCTTTTTCATTGGTCTTGCCTTTGCACCACTTTCACCCCCAACTATTACCCAATCTATACCGCTTAAGTCAACAGTCCCAATATCTTCTAGCAATGGTTCTACGGATAGAAATTTGATAGTAGCATCAATATTCCTAAGTTTATCTATTCTTGGAACACCACTTTTTTTATCTTCTACCGATACTCCTAACCAAATATTTTCTGGTACACGCCTATTCTTAAAGTATTTGAACATCGCATCTTCACGCTTGGTTAAAATTTGATATACATGCTGTGGCGTTAAATCAATAACTCCCATTATTTTGTTCAAAAACTCATCTGGCATCTTTTCATGAAATAAGTCGCTCATTGAGTTTACAAAATATTTTGTTGACTTCTTTCTTTTTAAAGGTTGTTCGAGTCTCTCTGGCATCATTGAAAACTCAAACCCATTTTCATAACCAGGAGTGCTCATTGCTTTCAAGCGTGTTGCCATAACCTCAGCATAGCAGTTTTTACAGCCTGCTGATACTTTAGTGCAACCAGTAGTTGGATTCCAAGTTTCTTCTGTCCATTCTATCTTTGACATTTTCTTAATCTGTAATAATAATGTTGTAAGGTTGTTTTATTTTATGAATACTCATTGAACTATAAGAAAGATTACCTGAACGAGATATTTTTTTAGCATTTTCTAATTCTTTTACAACATTAGTAAATAATATGGGTTCACAACCCTGTTTGAGAGTGAATTTTAATCCTGCAATATTATTTTTAATCTCTCCATCCAGAATCATACTCTTCAATACTTTTTTGACCTTTTGTCTCTTATTAGAATTTTTAGGGTTAAAGAATAAGTTATCTTCTTCATAGTCATTATCAATATTAAAGTTTGATTCTCCCGAAAATTGATCTTTTTGCCAACAAACCTTTAAAAACTTCTCCATTCCTAAAGAATGATTGGATCCAAAAATTAATCCATAGTAATTTCCACCATTTTCTTTTTGAATTGAAAAATGATGCAAATAATACTCCTTATTATCCGGTACAGAACTTCTAAAATAATCAGCTATTATCCTATGGCACTCTTTGGGTTCTGATTCATCAAAATTTAGATTTTCGGTATTAATATAGGCTTTTACACTTGGGTGCTCTTTAAATCTTTTTATAAACGATGATGTAATGAAAAATATAAAATCTGTTTTAGGATAATGGATTAATTTATTAAAAATCTCATCGTCTATTTGGCTAAAACCATACTGATCTAGTAAAATAAATTTCCCAACCTTATTACTTGATAAAACATCAGTTATCGGTTTTTGCTCGAACAAAGACTTAAACTCATACTGCAAAACATTCACATCATAAATGCAGCCACCACATTTATTTACTTTTTCGCAATTAGCAATATGGTTAGTTACATTTTTATTTAGTTCAATACTTTTTTTAACTTTCGCTTCATTAAAAACAAAAGAGATTTCTTTTTTTACTTTACCACAAAACTTTCTATTCTCGCCTTTTGCTTCATCAAGCAACACTAAAGGACTCCCTAGCACCCCGTTGGTATCAGTTCCACTACCTGCAAAAAAATCGAATATAGCAACCTCTTCTGTCCAATGAGTGTGAATAAAAACTGGCAACCATTCCCTATGGCTATTACGGTTCAAACTGTGCCACCTATATCGGTTTTACAGTGCCAGTGATTTCGGTTCAAACCGTGCCACTTAGTTGAGCAAAAGCTAACGGCATAACGGTTCAAACCCTGCC
>JALSJD010000094.1 GCA_026989535.1 Cyclobacteriaceae bacterium | reverse complement strand
ATATACACGGAGACCAGTAGTTCATTAGTAGCCAAATTCCATACACGCACAGTTTGGTCTTCGCAAAGCGCAGTAATTCTATTATTGGTTGAAGCAATGGAAGTAATGGCTCCATTAAATCCTTTTAACTCACTTTTAAACACGCCATCTCTTGTATATAATTTTAACGAAAAATCGCCTCCTACGGCAATGGTTTCATTATTAATGATGGTATAAGACCTAAGCCTCCCATCTACTCGTGGGTTCATATTAATTTGCCCCTTAAACCCTGTACTTAATGTGTATTTATCAACAGCTTGTAGCTTATAGCCATTTTTTTCGTGTATTTCGGTGTTAATTTTACTGGCTTCATTAAGTTGCCATGTAAACGAAAGTGAAGAAAGATTAATCCCACTTTTAAAGGCTGCACCATCAGGACTAAACATAATACCAGCCTTGTTGATACCTATTTTTTTAGGTTGTTTTAATCTATTTCTAAAAGATTGGATGGGTTCGTTTGATGCTAAATCGTACACAATAATAGCACCTTGAGCTCCTCCTGCCAATGCAGCCTTATTGGTTGCTGAAATAGCGGATGCTGAAATGCTTTTAAACGGTATGGGCAATTGGCTATTTTGGGCTGTTGAACCAAGGCTATACCGATATCCTCTTGAACCGGAAATTAACACCTCGTCTCCTAAAATTTTAATGTCTCTAATGGGTTCATTTATTGAGGCTAAAAACTTGCTAAAAGCACCCCTATTATCCCATAAAATAGCTTTTCCTTTATTACCTCCAGAAACAATCCATTTTCCATCCTCTGAAAAAGCACAAGACTGTACTTTATCGATATGTAAAAGCATATTAACTGGTTTTGCGCCTCCTTCTAAATTCCATAGTTTTAAAGAGCCATCGTACGAAGCAGAAACCAGTTGTTTGCCGTTGGGAGAAAAATCAATCGCATACACTTGTTTTTTATGACCGGAAAGCACTTTAGCTGGGGTTCCTTCCATTTTTCCATCGGAAAAACCAATTGCCCATAACCGTATAATACCCGTGGCATCAGCACTTGCTAACTGGAGCCCATCTTTAGAAAACCGTAAACTGGTAATAACATTTGTATGGCCATACAGCAACACTACACCATTCTCTTTCTCTAGGTCGATAATGCGAATTTCGTTCTTATCAAAATAGCCTCCAATGGCCAAAAATCTATTATCGGGTGAGAGTGCCATGGCGTATATGGCGCCTTCGGGGCCAGAGCCGGAAAAGCTTCTTAAGGTGCGGTCTAGTACCCCTCTTTCAACATCCCAAATTCGAATAGTTTTATCATCTGATACAGAAATTAAGCGTTTACCATTAGAGGTAAAACTCATATCGTTTACAATACCTGTATGCGCCTGAGGGTCGATGATAAGTCGTGTGTTTTGTGCCAAGACAAAATTCGAGCTTATAAAGCTCAGGATAACGAATAAATTTAGTTTCAGTTTCATAACCATCATACGTTAACAAGTACTGTACCAAAAAAACTAAGGTAGCAAAAATATAACTAATCAACTAATATTCAGACTTTTTTTGTGAATACATCTTTTTTTGTAAGCAAAAGTTGGTTTTGTTAAATTTACCAACAAAAAAAGACCATTTTATGTTAGTATAAAATGGTCTTTTAATAAGAGAAAAGGCATTCTTTATTCTTTATTCTTCCTGCCTTTTTTTTCCTCCTCCTTTACAAGATCTCCTTCTTTAAGCCGCTTAGATACCGCAATAAACGGCCCTGTAATTACTTGGGCAGAATCGCTTAGTTCAGATATGATTTCTATGTTTTCATAATCGCTAATGCCTGTTTTTACTTTTACCACCTTAGCAACCCCCTTGTCATTTACAAAAATCAACTCAACCTTCTTTTCCTCTTTTCCTGATTTTTTATCCTTCTGTTTGTTCTGATTTTTAGCTTTGGAATCTTCCCCATCTTCTTTATTCGATTTATTGCCCCCCAATTCGCTCTCCGTTCTAACGGTTACAGCTGCTAGTGGCACCGTTCTAATATTAGCTTTGGTATTGGTTATAATATCAACACTGGCTGTCATGCCTGGCTTAAAAGGGTGTTTATTGCCTTCTGCTTGTAAATCGGCATACGAAGAAGGCAGTATTTGAATTTTTACTTCAAACTCAGTAACTGCATCGGCCGATACCTTATCCTTAGCAGTACTAGCAATTTTTGTTACTACCCCTTTAAACTTTTTACCAAAATGCGTGTAAGCATCTACATCTATAATGGCTGTATCTCCAATGCTAATCCGAATAATATCGTTTTCATTTACATCAACCCTTACTTCCATATTATTTAAATCTGCAATACGAAGCATTTCGGTACCTGCAAACTGTGAGGTACCTACCACACGTTCGCCCTCTTTTACAACAAGTTTTGAAACCGTTCCGCTTATAGGTGATAATACAGACGTTTTACGTAAATTTTCCAGGGCATCCTCCAACGAAGCTTTGCTACTTTTAACTACATACTTAGCGGCCTGAACCGAAGCTTTAGCAGATATAAGGTCATTTTCGGCAATTTTAAAATTCTGTTTTGATAGCTCCCAATCAGAAGTTGAAATAACCTCTTGGTCGTATAGTTTTTTATTTCGTTCATAGTCTAATTTAGCTCTTTCATAAGTAGCTTCGGTTCGAGCTAGGTTAGATTTGCTTGAAAGTAAATTAGCCTTTTGCTGGTTTAAGCTTGCTTCAGCTCTTTGAACAAATGAAATGTAGTTATCAGGCCTAATCTTTACAACTAGCTGCCCCTTGGTAACCGAATCGCTTTCTTCTACATGCAATGCGATAATTTCGCCTGCTACATCGGGGCTTAATTTTACCTCGTTTACAGGCTGCACCATGCCTGACGCACTAATTTTTTCAATAATAGTGAGTCTTTTAGGCGTGCTAATGGAAACTTCAATTTCTTTTTTGCTCGTTTTTTTAAGTACTACCACCAGCACTACTAATAAAACCAATACTCCAAGAAGTATGTAAATTATTTTATTAGATTTTTTTTTGGGGTTGGCCATAATTTGTTATAATGTTTTTCGGTTACAGTTCAATTGGGTTTCCTTGGTAGAAGTCAAGAATTTTTAATCTAAAAATAAAGCTATACTTAGCTCTTAATAAATCAGATTTAGACTGAAAAAGGTTGTTCTCTGCGACTTGGTACTCGGTATAGTTAGCCGCTCCATTTCGAAATCTTTGTTCGGTAGCTCTAAACGACTCTTCTTGCGCTTCTACTCTTTTAAAGGAACTTACATACGATTTTGCTGCACTTAGGGCATCGGTGCTAGCCGTTTCAATGGTTTGTCGAAGCACTTGTCTTGCTTGTTGAGCCTGAACAACTGCCCTTTCTCTAGTAATTTTTGCACGTTGCACAGTTGCATTGGCCT
>JALSJD010000093.1 GCA_026989535.1 Cyclobacteriaceae bacterium | reverse complement strand
AAAATAAAGTTGTGCGTTGGTAGAATCTTGCACCAGCAGTCGGTTGCCAAAATCCAGCATTAATGCTGGATTCTCTAGGTGCCCAAACACCGCATACATTACCTCAAGGCCTGTAATATTAAGCGAGTCCGTTGCCAGCACTTTGCCGGCAAACTGTTTTGCCAAAGCATATTCTTGCACCAACAAATGCATACGAGCCATTAACAGTTGTGCATCGGGGCTAGTTTGGTTGGCGTTATAATAGGCAGTAACAAACGCTCTACTTTTTACACTATCCGAAGTTTCGATGGCCATCCGAGCAATTAAAGCTTCGAGTTTGGCATCGTAAGCACCCAGTTCGTAAGCAATTTTGGCCTCTTGGTAGGCAGCATAATTATGTTGCAGTTCTGCATTATAATTAGCCAACTGTAAATGGTAATTTGGGTTTAATGGGTTAATTTTAATAGCTTTAGAAATAGATTCTTTGGCTTCGATAAGGTTATCGTTTTGAGCGTATAAAATAGAAATAGCCGCTAATAGTGCATCATCTTTAACTGCAACCGAGGCACGTAATAAATCTACCTTACCTTGCAATGAAAGGTGGTCGTCTTTAGCTGTGTAGATATAATCTTTACCCAACGGATGTTTTTTAGAACACCCAAGTGTTAACACCATTACTATTATAAACCCCCAAATTTTCATACTTTAAGATTAGATTGGCAAATATAAATCTGACTGCCACAGCAATTTGTAATTTTAAAATATATTTTACCCATACCCGACCTTTAGTTAGTGTTTGCCTATAAACTCCAATAAACAAAAATGTTTCCTATTGCAATTTGTTCATTACTTGTACTATTTCCTAAATTCGATAACATCTTAAAGAATTAATAATCAGCATATTATAAAATATATCAATGGTAAAGCAACCAGTCAGCAACAATAACATCTCGTAGTTGCTGTGAGGATAGAATTTGTCGTTGGTTGTTTAGGGAGCCTCTATTAAATTTCTGCTAGACATGGACAGATTCCGCATATTTCTTCTCCGCCAGGTTGGCGGATACGGAATGACGTTGTTTTTTGGTTTAGGTTTAAACAAATAACTGAGTAGATACAGCAAAAAACTATATTAATTTATAGCAGAGCCATTATATTTTACCGGTAACCGCTTCTGTTACATTAATTACGTGATCGCCCAATTTTTCGCATCCGTTGATTAATTCGATGTAATTAATTGCGTCTTTTACATTATACTCTCCTTTTTCAACCTTCTTAAGGTATTCTCTGCGCAATTCATTTCGTTTGGCATTAATGGCTCGTTCCGCCTCCAAGGCTTCTTCCATTTTAACACTCGAATAGTCGCTATTCAAGTTTTTACGCATTACTGCCAAGGCGTGATCGAGCAATCCATAAATATCTACTAAATTTTTAATTTGGTCTTTAGAGAACCATTGTTCTGAATCTAGTTGGCGTTGAATGGTTAGCGAAACTTGGTAGAATATATCACCAACACGTTCCAAATCATTATTAATACTGAGTAAGGCTCTTATCCTAAAAGAGGAAGCTTCACTTATATTGCCCTCTGCTACCTTGGCAAGAAAAGTAGAAATTTCCACATCCATACGATCCGTAATTTCTTCGTAGGACTTCATTTTCTCCATCAATTTTCTCCGAGATTTGTCTTGTTTTTTGGTAATTAGTGTTTCGGTAAACTCAGACATTTTTGTAGTAACTTTGGCAAACTTTGCCACTTCTTTTCGAGCTTCTAAAATAGAAATTTCTGGTGTTGGCATAATATTCATCCCGATAAATTCCAAGTGAAATTCTTCGTCTTCGCCCGAAGAAGGCACCATTTTAGTTACTAGAGTTGCAATCTTACCTACAAAGGCAATCATAATAACTGTATTTAGTATGTTAAAAGTTGTATGAAAAAGCGATAACCCAATTGGGATAGCGGTAGCTTCTAAAAATGGAGAGTGCCCTGTAGTACTTTCCATATATCCACCAATAGCTTTTAAGAACGGAATAAACAAAACGAGCATCCAAATAACCCCGCCAATATTAAACAAAAAGTGGGCTCTGGCAGCTCGTTTTGCGTGCACGTTGGCAATTAATGCAGCTAAATTAGCGGTTACGGTTGTACCAATATTTTCGCCCAGTACCATAGCCGCAGCTAGCTCAAAAGGAATCCATCCTTGGTTTGCCATTACCAGTGTAATTGCCATTGCTGCACTTGACGATTGCACTACCAACGTTACAATGGAGCCAATGCCTACAAACATAATGATAGATAAATAACCTAAATCGGTATAATGTTGAAGGAAATCTAAAATTTCCGTATTGCCTTTTAAATCGGGTACTGCATTTTTTAAAGCAGCTAAACCCATAAATAAAAGGGCAAATCCAATTAAAGTTTCACCTAAAGCCTTGGGCTTACTTTTAGAAGCAAACAACATTGGAGCACCTAGTGCTATAATTGGCAGTGCGTACAATGAAATGTTAACTTTAAATCCAATTAATGAAATAATCCAGGCGGTAACCGTAGTGCCAATATTGGCTCCCATAATAACCCCTATAGACTCTGTTAGGGTAAGCAAGCCTGCATTTACAAAACTAACTACCATTACAGTAGTGGCCGAAGATGATTGTACCAACGCAGTAAGCAGAAAGCCTGTAAAAACTCCTTTAAATCGATTGGAGGTCATTACACTCAATATATGGCGCATTTTAGAGCCAGCTAATTTCTGAACTCCCTCACTCATTACTTTCATTCCGTAAATAAAAAATCCTAATGCGCCCATTAGGCCAATAAAATCAAAAAATGAGTATTCCATTCTCTCGTATTTATTTAAAATTGTACAAAGCTAAACATCCTTACGAAATCAATATAATTGCCAATGTTAACTTATTGTTACCAATGCTGGCAATAAAAATAAGTTAACATACCTAACCTGAATAATTCATGAATAATCTATTACGCATTTCAATTGACTATCACTCAGGTGCTTACTCAAATTTTACGTAACTTCTCAATAGTTGCAGGTAGCTCTTAAATTTTATTTTTAAAAACATCTCAAACAGCCACCAAAGACACTTTTTTATTTTCAACAGCAAAATTTACCTGCAACTATTGAGAAGTTACAATTTTACTACTCAACGTCCGCCATCCTGGCGGACGTCTCTCCCGAAAAAAAAATCGGGACAAGCTGTTCCAAAATTCTCCGTGAGCACTTGACTATCAGATACTTGAAATGCTCATAACAAAGATTCATGAATTATTCAGGCTAAACCGATTTGGAGAGGGCAACGCTATTCTTAATGCTATGGAATTGTAAAGAAATAACTCATCGTTTTGACTCTTGCTCTTTCTCATCGTTAAAATTTTAAACCGTAGCTACGGCTACGCTTGAAAATTTTGCCTCGATAAAGAAAAAAATAAATGCGTCAATTTCAACGATTTATTTCTTTACAGTTCCTATGTAAAAAAAATACTGCCAAAACAAATTAGGCTAATACAGTTAAACTATCACAAATAAATCGTTGCCTTTATAAAGCTTAAAAGGCTCGCTAAGTTGCTTTTAAAAAGGCTTTTTTTATGCAATTTTGTGGTTTACGCTTTTACTATGCTCAAGCTCAAACGTTCACAAACCAACTTAGAAGAATCGCTCAATTCCATTTCGCACGGCCTAACAGCGTTGGCCTCCATAATAGGGTTTATTTACTTGGTAAAAATTAGTTGGCAGCCCCCACAAGAGTGGAAATTATTTAGTGCCATTGTGTACGGATTGAGCCTGATTTTACTTTATAGTTTTTCGGCTTTATACCACGCAACCAAACAAGAAAAACCCAAATGGATTTTTAAAATACTCGACCACAGCAGCATATTTTTGCTAATTGCAGGTTCTTATACGCCTGTATTATTGCTAGCCATGGGTGGCAAAATTGGTTGGTTCTTTTTTATCGGGCAGTGGGGTATGGCAGGTATTGGCATTATTCTAAAAATATTTTATGCAGGCAAATTCAAAGGTATCTCTACTATTATTTATGCCTTAATGGGCTGGTCTATTGTTTTAAAACTCGATTTACTCCGAGCATCTATTTCCGAACCAGCCTTAACCCTGCTTGCCCTAAGCGGATTGTCCTATACAGTGGGTATTATTTTTTACAGTTTAGATGCACGCATAAAATACGGTCACTTTATCTGGCATTTATTTGTAATGGCAGGCAGTGCTTTTCATTATTATATGTTAGTCACTTGTATTTTTTAAGTTTTCTCCACTAATGTGACCTGTATCATTTTAGATTTATACTAGACTCTTTATGTTTGAAAAAAACATTATCTAAAATGAAGCAGTACGCCTATTTTTCAGCCCTCGTAGCCCTCGTAGCCCTATCAGCCTTTAATGGTTGCTCGACCAATGCCATTAACCCTGAAGAAGCCACCGTTACCATTAGCTTTAGTCATCAAAACGATGGAATGCCGTTGGTATTGGATAAAACCATTTATACCAATGCCGTTGGGCAAGATTATAGCATTAAAACGGTTAAATATTTTGTTTCACATATTACGTTTCATAATGCGAATGGCACCGATTATAAAAGTTCTGACATTCATTTTGTTGACATTAGAAATGACTCTACGCTAAGATTAGAACTCTCCAATAAAATACTCTACGGCACTTATACTGGCATCTCTTTTGTTTACGGGCTGGTGTTAGAAGATAATGTTACCAGCAGCCTAGGCATAGACTTGGATAGATTAATGGAGTGGCCAGTGCCAATGGGTGGAGGCTACCATTATATGAAATTAGAAGGTGACTACATTGGTAGTACTGGGAGTGCTTTTTTTAACTTTCACGCAGGGCCTTTGGCAGGTATCGATTATTCCGTAAAAGTTAATTTACCACAGTCTAAGGTAATAATAAATGAGAGTTTAGTTGATTTAGAAATAGTAATGAACATTGAAAACTGGTTTCAAAACCCAACAAATTGGGATTTTGAATACTGGGGGTCAGGTATAATGGGCAACCCCGAAGCACAAACAACCGTACAAGCCAATGGACACAATGTATTTTCTATTCAAATTTTAAATACCCGTAATTGAAATACCTACTTTTCATCATAACAACTTCACTCCTTTGGCTTGGCAGTTGCAAGCCAGAAGAAAACACTTCTTTTAAGCCAACTCCGTACGAGTTAATTCTGCCGAAGGGATTTCCGGAAATGAGCATTCCTGCCAATAACCCAATGACAGTTGAAGGTGTGGCTCTTGGAAAAAAGCTTTATTATGACCCCATATTACATAAAGCCCAATCACTTGCCTGTGCTACTTGTCATTTGCAAGCTCAATCGTTTTCATCTCAACCAGCAGTGTTGCCCCATGTAAACCTTGGCTGGCAGCATAATTGGCTATGGAAGGGCGATGTGCAGGGCAGCTTAGAAGATATTATGGCTTTTGAAGTGCAAGATTTTTTTGAGACCAACCTCGATAATTTAAATAATCATTCGCAATACCCAACCCTCTTTAATCAGGTATTTGCAGTTGACAAAATCGAATTTGAGCATATCGAAAAAGCACTGGCGCAATTTCTAAGAACGCTTAATTCTGGCAACGCCAAGTTTGATCAAGTACAACGTGGAGAAGCTGCTTTTACCAACAAAGAAGCTCTTGGGCTTGAACTGTTCTTTACCGAAAAAGGCGATTGCTTTCATTGCCATGCCACCACTTTTTTTAGCGATAATCAACTGCATAATAATGCCTTAGATGCCAACCCTTCCCCTGGTTATTTCGAAGTTACGGGCGACTCCCTTGATTATGGAAAATTTAAATCCCCTACCCTGCGCAATATTGAATTAACAGCTCCTTATATGCACGATGGCAGGCATGCCACTTTAACCGAAGTAATCGACTTTTACAGCGAAGGTTTGCAACATTCTGCCACGGTTGACCCATTAATGAAGCAATTAAACAATGGAGGCATTCAACTGAGTATAGATGAAAAAAACGCACTTTTAGCCTTTTTAAAAACACTAACCGATGAGGATTTTATAAATAACCCTGATTTTAGCAAAGACTAACTTACTGATTTTCAAATTTTTATATTCATTTTTTTAATTAATTACCAATTAAAAATACAACTATTGATACGTTTAATTTAATTATAGTACCTTTGATTCAATTAATAACTTATAACTGATAATAATGAATAACGGAACAGTAAAATTCTTTAATAATGCTAAAGGATTTGGATTCATCACACCAGATGACGGAAGTAAAGATGTATTTGTACACAAAAATGATTTAGATGTAGAAATTACTGAAGGGGACAAAGTAAGCTACGAAGTAGAAGAAGGCCCTAAAGGATTGAATGCAGTTAATGTAAGCATGGCTTAATTTACCGCATAATAATATTCAAGCCTATCATTTATATGATAGGCTTTTTTTATGCCTTTTTACTTAACAGAAGTATTCCAACAGGAAAATATAACAAATAAAATAACTTATGTAGTTAATAATCAGTTGATTTATTAACATAAATACTTTTCGGAGTGGACTCACAATTGGATTTCTCGAATAGAGTCAAAAAATATTATTTATCAAATTATGCCCTCAATTGTATCCTTAAGTACATAAGAGAATATAGTTCACTATCATAGAGCCTATTAAGAATATTTCCACAGCTTTGATATAAAAATTATTTTCATATCTTTAGTGCTTTTAATTTTAATATAACACCGAAACAAAAACTATGGCAAACGTATTATGGTTACAAGGAGGAGCTTGTAGTGGCAACACTATGTCCTTTTTAAACGCAGAAGAACCAACGGTAGTTGAGCTTATTACCGATTTTGGGCTTAACATTCTTTGGCACCCAACAACGGGTTTAGAGATTGGCGATCAGGTTAAAGATTTATTAAAAGACATTATTGCTGGCAAAGTACAAATGGACATTTTAGTCTATGAAGGTTCCATCATTCAAGGGCCAAACGGAACAGGTTCAATGAACTTTTTTGCAGACCGCCCCATGATGGATTGGGTGAAAGAGCTCTCTGAAGTGGCTGGATATGTAGTGGCTATTGGAGATTGCGCCACTTGGGGAGGAATTCCTGCGGTTGAACCTAACCCAAGCGAATCCACAGGCTTGCAATTTTTAAAGAAAAACAAAGGAGGCTTTTTAGGTGCCGGTTATGTATCTAAAGGTGGTTTGCCTGTAATTAATATCCCTGGCTGCCCTGCCCACCCCGATTGGATAACACAAATATTAGTAGCCATCTCTATTGGTAGAATTGGTGATATAACAATAGACGAATATCAAAGACCAAAAACATTTTTTACCGAATTTACACAAGATGGCTGTACCAACATTACTAACTTTTCGCAAAAGGTAGATGGTGGTTTTGGCACAAGAGGTGGATGTTTATTTTACGAAGTAGGGTGCAGAGGGCCTATGACTAGGTCTAGTTGTAATCGCATTTTATGGAACAGGCAATCGAGTAAAACAAGGGCGAATCATCCTTGCTTAGGATGTACCGAGCCAGGCTTTCCACATCACGATTTAAAAAAGGGAAGCGTATTAAATACGATGAAATCGTTAGGTGTTTTTCCTAAAGAAGTGCCAACAGGCCGAACAAAATTAGCGTACTACCTGGAAGCTGGATTCCAAAAAGTAATGCCTAAAAATCATAAAATAATGGAAACATCTAAATAATAACCGCTAAAAATAAATAGATATGTCAACAGTAAAAGAATTAAATATATCACCCGTTGGAAGAGTTGAAGGCGATTTGGATGTAAAAGTCTATATCGATAACGGCAAAGTAACGCGTGCACACACACAAGCCGCTATGTTTAGAGGCTTCGAAAAAATAATGGCAGGCAAAGACCCTCAGTCAGGCTTGATTGTAACACCTCGAATTTGTGGAATTTGCGGAGGATCACATTTATATTGTGCCTCGTCAGCATTAGATACAGCTTGGGGTACAAAGCTTCCTCCAAACGCATTACTGCTTAGAGCAATTGGGCAAGCAACAGAAACAATACAAAGTATTCCAAGATGGTTTTATGCCATTTTTGCCACCGATTTGGCCAATAAAAAGTATGCCAACCAACCTTTATATGGTGAGGTGGTAAAACGTTGGTCTGCCTATGTGGGCGAAACCTTTCAAAAAGGCCTTACCGCCAGTGGGTTACCAGTGCAGGTATATGCCTTATTTGGCGGGCAGTGGCCACACTCAAGCTATATGGTGCCTGGTGGCGTAATGTGCGCCCCTACCCTTAAAGATATTACCAGAGCTCACGCAATTATGACCCAGTTTAAAAACGATTGGCTAGAGCCAATTTGGCTAGGTTGTACCATTGAAAGGTATTTAGAAATAAAATCTTGGGATGATATGCTTGCGTGGCTAGAAGAAAACGATTCGCATAAAAACAGTGATTTAGGTTTACTTATTAGAGCAGGTCAAGAGTTTGGCTTAAAAGATTTTGGTAAAGGAGTGGGTAAATTTTTAGCATTTGGCACATACCTTCATAAAGATATGTACAATAACCCAACCATTGAAGGACGAAATGATGCGTTAATTAGCTCAAGTGGTTTCTTTGATGGCGAAAATTGGCACGAATTTGACCATTTAAAAGTAAGCGAAGATGTAAAACATTCGTGGTACGAAAACCAAGAAGACAGTTTACACCCTTGGGACGAACCATTGCCCTCTCCTGTAAAATCGCAAACATTAGAAGATTCTAATTTTGATGAAAAATATTCTTGGTCAAAATCACCTCGGTACGATGGCCATTCTGTAGAAGCAGGCCCTATTGCTCGTTGTTTAATGAATGGAAACCCTAATAACAAGGAGCATCAAATTAGAGACCCATTTTTTATTGATGCGTATAAAAAATTAGGTGGAGCAAGTGTATTTACTAGAGTTTTAGCTCGCGTGCACGAAGCCCCAAGGTTATACAAATTAATCGACCAGTGGTTATCAGAAATTGATTTAGATGGTGAATTCTATATCAAACCAGTGGAAAAAGATGGAAAAGGGTTTGGAGCCACCGAGGCTGCCCGTGGTTCATTAGCACATTGGATTGAAATTGAAAACGGTGTTATAAAAAACTATCAAGTAATGGCGCCAACCACTTGGAATGTTGGACCAAATGATAAAGATGGCAATCCAGGGCCGATTGAAAGTGCCTTAACAGGCATTGAAATTGAAGACCCTTCAGATCCGGTAGAAGTGGGCATTGTGGCTCGCTCTTTTGATTCGTGTTTAGTGTGTACGGTACACGCACACGATGAAACCAGCGGAGTAGAGTTATCAAAATTTAAATTATAACCAATAGATTATTAAGTACTTACATAAAACTTTCTTAAGGTAATACTTAAGAAAGTTTTTTTGTTTTAAACATTTAATAGATGAAAACAGCCATAATGGGTTTTGGCAACCCCGTAAGAAGCGATGACGCCATAGGTATTTATGTTATTGAAGAACTCCAGAAAAAGATTGGAGAGCATCCTTCTATTAGTATTTTTGATATGGGCACAGCCGCTTTCGAAGTGCTTTTTGGATTAAAAGGACACCAGAAAATAATTTTAGTAGATGCCGTTATTAATAGTAACGAGCCTGTTGGTTCTTTATTTAAAGTACCAGCCGAAGAAGTATTGCAAGCCCCCGAAGAAAACCCCTTAGTATTTTTGCATAGTATGAAATGGAGCCAAGCCCTCTCCTACGCAAAAAAAATATTGCTCGATGAATACCCCGAAGATATTCAAGTATATTTAATTGCTGTTGAAAACACTAAATTAGAGGTAGAGTTAAGCAAAGAGGTTAAGCAGGCAGGCGATAAAGTGGTTAACCTTATTTTAGAAGAGCTAAAAGTATCAGAAGCGCTATAAATGACAAAAATTGCGTTAAAATCATCTCATATTTATTTAGAAAGCGAGTTAGTTAAAACTATTTTTGGCAATGTGCATTACGCCTATGCCGCCTATATAAAAGAAAAGCATCAGTTACTAATTACTCCTGTAAGTAGCCAATGGTTTGTAAAAATGCATAACCCTGCACAATTTTTATTAAAATCTCGAAATTTAAAAGGTGATAAAACATTGGCATTAAGAGAGATATTGATTGATAACGAAATAGACACCACAGACCGTGAACTAGATTTTGAGGTTATTGCCAAAACAAAACTCATAAAAGTGACCATAAAATGAGTAGGAACAACCCAGAAGATGCGTGGCTTTTAGATGCAGAGGTGCAATATAAAATTGTGGAGCAAAAAAGCAGGTGGCAAGTATCGCTCGTTTTTATTGATACTAAAGACCCCACACATTTTATAATTAAAAAAATGGGCGACTATCGCTCAAAAAGATTAGCTGAAATTTACGCCATAAATAGGATGAAAACAGCAGCCAGAGATGTTAGAGGAACTCAAAAAGTAAAAAAAGATGCTTACCATATTAACAACAATTAAGCAGCAGCAGCAAGTAATAGAAAGTGTAAACACCATTGAGCGATTAATGGAGTTAATTACTATTACTACCGATAAAGACAGTATTGGCTCTGCCAATAAATCGTTAATTATTGATGATAGTATTTATACCACATTAGACTGGAATGATACAGAGCCTCCTTACCTATTTCCAAAGTTTTCATACTCTCAAAACAATTTGCTAGCCCTCCTCTTTTACAAATTAGGAAACCATCAAAGAGCCTTTGATTTTTTAGAAAAAGACAGTGCGTTATTTACCCACCTACTTATTGCTACCAATCTTCAATTTGGTTATCACATAACTGCAGAGCAAATCTTATTTTTAGAAAACACATCCAAGCATAATTTGGCCATTGTTTATAATTTAGGCGAACTAAGCAGCACAATTAGCAAACAAGAAATACAAGGCACTTATGAATTAGCCATAAAAAATGAACAAGAAGATAGCCGCATACTATTTACAGTTAAATATTACGCTAATTTTTTAATGGATAATGGGCTTAATGCCGATGCAGAAAAACTTATTCGGAAAGTGCAACACAAGGCAGTTTCTTTAGATGAAAAAAATACCATACACCATTTATTAGCTTCTGCTTTAATGGGGCAATTAACTATTCCCTATGCAGAATCTACCTTAGAAGAAATTGCACACCTTCAAGAAAAGTGCATTGCTTATTACAACCAGTACCAATTACCTATTAACGCGGGCTTAATGCTAATTTCAGCTTCTGAAATTGCTGGATTTCAAAAAGATTTTGCACAAGCCAAAGACCTAATTCAAAAAGCAATACTCTATTTTAAAGAAAATGATTTTCCTGATTTTTTAGGAGAGGCTACCCTGCAAAAAGCTACCTTGCTTTATAATTGGTCAAAAAACGGAAGCCCCCAATATTATAAGCCTGCTATAAATTCTTACCAGGATGCGCTTAAATTATTTAAAAAAGAGGTGTACCCTCAACAATTTGCCGACATCCATCATAATTTGGCACTCATTTACTCCGAAATAAAGGTTGCTGAAAATGAAAAGCCCATTTGGACGGCCTTTTGTGCTTCTTCATTTAAAGAAGCACTGGTTTTTTATGATAAAAACCAATTCCCATATCAGTATGCAATGGTGGCTCATAATTATGCTACTGCTTTAATGGGTTTTCCCGAAGCCAAATTGCATAATAACTTAGATAAGGCATTTAACTTATTCGAAGAAGCCTTAATAATACGCTCGGCCAAAGATTACCCTTTTGAAAGAGCACTTACCTTATTAAATCAATTAGAGTTATATTGGCTTATTCATAATGAAAATACAGATGAAGAAATAAAAAATTATGAGCAAATGATTGCCAACGCCAACGAAGTAACTCAATTAGTAACGGATACTGGGTTAATTGAAAAAGCAAAGGCACATATAGCTGAACTTGAAAAAATAAATATTAGTATTGAATAAATATGCACGAAACCTCGATTGTAAATAGTATTATAAAAACCCTAGAATTGGAGTTTGAAGAAGAAAAGCTGGATAAAATGTCGGCTATCTATTTAAAAGTGGGCAAGCTTTCAAATATAGAACCTCGCCTTTTGCATAATGCTTATACGGCTAAATACCCTTGTGGCACAAAGTTTCATAGCATAAAACTGCATATCGAATCTACTGAAATACAAATTCAGTGCGAGGTCTGTAATCATATAACAAGTGTTATCAACTATCGGTTTTTATGCGAAAAATGCGACCGGCCAAGCAAAAATCTAATTCAGGGCGAAGAAATGTTGATACATAAAGTAGAATTCGAAGATTAGAATGATATGCTCCAAAAACTACTAGAAATAACAAACTCGATTTACAAAAACCTTAAACTGCTTTGGGAGTCTAGAAAGAGCTTAAGATTTATAAGTAGCATTCTTGTGTTTAGTTTTATAGTGTGCTCCATTGCAAGTTTTTTGGTAGTTAATAAGGTTGTACATCTTGGCATTTTCAATGATCATTTTTTAAACCCTTTTTTTTCGATTGAAATTGTATTCACTATGTTATTAATAGCCGAACTATTCGGCTTAATTTTTATGCTACCAAGATCGGTAGCAAAATCGGTAGGTAAGCAATTTGAATTATTATCGCTTATTTTTTTACGAGATGGATTTAAAGAATTTAGCCATATTGCTTCAGATTACTCTTGGGTATCATTAAAAGAACCACTTATTAATATGGCCGTATATGGGTTTGGAGCAATTTTCATCTTTACCATATTGGGCATTACTGATAAAGTGCAGAAACATATTAAAATATCTAATACGGAGGATGGGCAAGAACAGTTTATTAAACTAAAAAAGCTATTGGCATTACTTTTACTCATTGCCTTTGGGGTAGTTGGCTTTTTAGATGTAAAGGCACTAGTGCAAACAGGCACCTACCTACACTCCTTTAAAACATTTTATACCGTGCTAATTTTTAGCGATATTCTTATTGTATTAATTGCCCTGCGATACACCTCCAATTATTTTAAAATATTTAGATATTCAGCTTTTGTTTTAGCTACTATTTTAATCCGAATATCATTATCAGCACAAACATATTACGATGTTATTATTGGCGTAGGCGCAGCCATCTTTATACTAATTTTAACAATCGTTTATAACTATTTTCTAAAAGAACTCCCAGAAAAAATAACAACATGAGCATAGAAAAATCCACCAAAGCAGCAAGAGGGTCTGTTCAGTGTGAAAACACAAATATTAATTTATTAAAAGCAAACGATTATGTAGCTGATATAATTAGAAATGAAATGGCTAAAACCAAAACACTTCTAATTAATATTACCTCTTCTGCTGGTAGTGGAAAAACTACATTAATGCAGAAAACAGCCGAAAAATTGAAAGATAAACTTACAATGGCTGTAATGGTGGGCGATTTAGAAACTGAACGCGATGCCGAACGTATTCGGGAATCAGGCATTCAAGCATTGCAAATTGTAACAGGTGGCATTTGCCATTTAGAAGCACAAATGGTACATCAGGTATTGCCCGAATATAACTTGGAAGATATTGACCTCCTTTTTATTGAAAATGTAGGCAACTTGGTTTGCCCTGCTTCTTTCGATTTAGGCGAAGATTATAGAGTTACCTTAATGGCAACCACCGAAGGAGATGACAAGCCTAAAAAATATCCTCGAATGTTTTTAACAAGCGATATGATGTTGGTTTCAAAATCAGATTTATTGCCCTACCTTCCTTTTTCGGTGGATGCTGTAATTAAAGATGCGCGAGAAGTAAACCACGAGTTAGAAGTACTGCAAATATCAGCTTTAAAAGGCGAAGGAATTGATGCTTGGTGCGATTGGCTGCTGAATAAAATAAAAGAAAAACAAGCGTAAATTGTGCCTATTAATACGTTTAAAATACAACTAAACGGACGGGTTCAAGGGGTTGGATTTAGGCCTTTTGTGTATAACTTGGCCATTAAAAATAACCTTACAGGCAGCGTTTCTAATAATTCAAAAGGAGTTATAATCTATACCTCTACAACCCACGAAAAAGCCAATGCCTTTTTACAGGATATTATTAGCCAAAAGCCAAAAGTAGCCATAATTACTGCCCATACCATTGAAAAAATAGCACTGCAAGAGTTCACAAATTTTAGCATTGCTTTATCAGATAAAAAAGAGCAAATAAGCATCCCTTTAACCCCAGATTTTGGGGTTTGCAAGCATTGCAAGCAAGAAATTAACGATGTTAATAACAGGCGTTACAAATATGCATTTACAACCTGTGTACATTGCGGGCCACGGTATGCCATTACCCAAAAATTTCCGTTCGATAGAGCCAATACCTCACTGGCCAATTTTGCAATGTGCAAGCAATGTAGAGCAGAGTATAACAACCCAACAAACAGGCGTTTTCACTCACAAACCAATAGTTGCGTAAACTGCGGAATTACACTGCAATTAATTAATAATAAGGGCGTTGCTGTTGAAAATAACCAGCAAGAGATACTAAATAAGGCAGCAGATTTAATTTCGAAAGGGAAAATTATTGCCCTAAAAAATACAAGTGGTTATTTACTGTGTTGCGATGCTAGCAATACGAAAACAGTGCAGCAATTAAGAGCGCGTAAACAACGCCCTAATAAACCCTTTGCCGTTTTATATCCATCTATTAGTAAAGTTAAAAATGACTTTAATCTAAGTGTAGAAGAAGAAAACGCACTTAATTCTACTATTGCACCTATCGTTATTTTACAAAACACAAAGTATTTATCTATTAAAACGGAGGCCATTGCACCAAATTTAAACCAAACAGGAGTTATGCTTCCCTCCTCCTCCTTGCTCGAGTTGCTAATGCAAAAACTGGCTAACCCAATTATAGCCACCAGTGGAAACATACACGGTTCGCCCATTATTTCTGATAATAAAGAAGCGGAAGAAGAATTGAGACAAGTAGCCGACTATTTTTTACATCACAACTTAGGTATAACATTTCCTCAAGATGATTCTGTTATTAAGTTCGTAGATAATACGCAAATTATTCTTAGGCGATCGCGTGGCTTTGCGCCTAATTATTTAGAAAATACAGCACAAAATAAGAATCCCATTTGGGCAATGGGAGCGCATTTAAAAAGCACGTTTACAATGGTGCCTAATGCGCATATTTATGTAAGTCAATACTTTGGCAACTTGGATAGCTACGAAGTATTAAATCGCTTTAAAACCACCCTTGCACACTACCAAAGCCTTTTTAGCACTACGCCTTCTACCATCATAATAGATAAGCATCCACAATACCAAAGTAGCATTACAGGGCACGAGTTAAAAGAAAAGTGGGATGCCCACTTGGTTGAAGTGCAACACCACAAAGCGCATTTTGCAAGCGTTTTAGGAGAGCATAACTTATTTAATTCAGCGCAAAAAATACTCGGAGTTATTTGGGATGGAACCGGACTTGGAGAAGATACGCATATATGGGGAGGTGAATTTTTCACGTATCAAAATAAGACCATCAGCAGGCTTTGCTATTTCGATTATTTTGATTGGATTGCCAATGATAAAATGGCAAAAGAGCCGCGATTATCGTTGTATAGCCTTTTAAATGAAGATGATAGAGTGCTTATTAAGGCTAAATTTTTTGCCGAAGAATGGAAAATTTATGAACAATCTATTAAAACCAACACGTTAAAAACATCTTCCGTTGGCAGGCTATTCGATGCGGTGGCATCGGCCTTAGATATTGTAGATACCAACTCCTACGAAGCAGAAGCAGCCATGTTATTAGAAAACTGTGCGAGCAAAGCAAATAAGAATGATTGCATAGATTTATTAGAACATAAAACGTACGATAACATTCCTTCAAAGCTATTAATAAGCATTATTCTAAAAACTTATAAAGAGGGAGTTTCAAAATCAATTATTGCGCATAGTTTTATATTTACAATGGCAAAAATTATTATAGGTATTGCCCTTAAAAATAATATTAAAACGATAGCTTGCAGTGGAGGTGTTTTTCAAAACTCATTACTTATCAATTGGCTTAAACGTTTATCAAAAAACACTAAATTAGAGTTAAAATTAAACGTTAATTTATCTCCAAATGATGAAAACATCTCATTTGGGCAATTAATGTATCATCAACATATCAATAATTAACATACTATGTGTTTAGCAATTCCTGGAAAAATAGAAAGTATAGAACTTCAATATAATGATACGGTTCGAATGGCAAAAGTTTCTTTTGGTGGCATTATAAAAGAAGCCAGTTTAGAAATGCTATCTGAGGCAGCCATTGGCGATTACGTTTTGGTACATGTAGGCGTAGCTATTAGTAAAGTGGATGAGCAAGAAGCCCTTAAAACGTTTAAATACTTAGAAGAAATTGGCGAATTGGGCGAATTGGAAGATGTAGATGATTATTTACCAAAAAAGAAAGAGTAAGAATGAAATTCTTAGCAGAATATAGAGACCCAGAGTTAGCAAAACAGTACTTACAAGAGATTAAAAATACGGTAACTCAACCGTGGTCTATTATGGAAGTGTGTGGAGGCCAAACGCATAGTTTAGTTAAAAATGGCATAATTGATATGCTCCCCAAAGAGGTAACAATGATTCATGGCCCAGGCTGCCCTGTTTGCGTAACACCCCTACATTTAATTGATAAAGCCATTCATTTAGCATTGCAAGAAAATGTTATTCTTTGCTCATTTGGCGATATGTTACGGGTGCCGGGCTCTTCTAAAAATTTGTTGGAAGCCAAAGCAGAAGGCGGTGATGTACGCATATTGTACTCTCCACTAGAAGCAGTACAAATAGCCGAAGCAAACCCTAGCAAAGAGGTTGTTTTTTTTGCAGTTGGTTTTGAAACTACCGCACCTGCTAATGCCTTATCAGTAATTAACGCATACCGCAAAGGCCTTAAAAACTATTCTATCTTAGCATCGCATGTGTTGGTGCCCCCTGCCATTGAGTGTGTAATGGAAGATGTTGATAGCCATATAGATGGTTTTTTAGCAGCTGGCCATGTATGCACTATTATGGGCAATTTTGAGTATTATCCTTTGGTAGAAAAGTACAAAGTACCCATTGTGGTTACAGGGTTTGAACCTTTAGATGTTTTACAAGGCATTTTGATGGTGGTAAGGCAACTTGAAGCCCATAAAGCAGAAGTAGAAAATCAATACGCTAGAATTGTAAAGGAAGAAGGAAATTTAGAAGCTCAAAAAATGATATTTGAAGTATTTGAAATTACCGATAGGCTGTGGAGAGGAATGGAAATTATACCCATGAGCGGTTATCAAGTAAAAGAAAAATATGCTGACTTTGACGCAACAAAAAAGTTTAAGATAGAAATAGAAGAAGCGGAAGAAAACCCAGAATGCATTGCAGGAGAGATAATGAAAGGGATAAAAAAGCCAATTGAATGCCCTGAATTTGGCAAAAAATGCAAGCCAACTAATCCATTAGGTGCCCCCATGGTAAGTAGCGAAGGAGCGTGTGCAGCTTATTTCCATTATTCTGGTTTGGTTGAAGAGTACTAATGAAAATTCAATTTATTACAACCTCCTTTAATGGCATGGCTCAAAGGTTATGGATTGAGTTAGACCGGCTTAACCATGAAGTAAAACTACATATTGTTTCCTCTTCAAAAAAAATGATAGAAGCCGTAAATGCCTATACCCCCAACCTTATCATTGCCCCGTTCTTAACTTCAAAAATCCCAAAAGAAATCTATGAACACTACACCTGCCTCATTGTTCATCCAGGAATTAAAGGGGATCGGGGAGCCTCCTCTTTAGATTGGGCAATTCTTAGAGAAAAAGAAACTTGGGGCGTAACTATTTTGCAGGCGGCCGAAAAAATGGATGCCGGCCCTATTTGGGCATCGAACGAATTTAATATGAGGACTGTTTCAAAAGCAGAAATTTACCGAAACGAAGTAACGCAAGCTGCGGCAAAAGGCATACTACAAGCGATTAGCAATTTCGAAAACTTAAACTTTACCCCTGAACGTATTGGCAATACCAAACCAAAAGTTAAAGGAAAATGGAATAATAAAACTACCCAAGAAGATTTTCAGTTTAATTGGCATAATGAGGCAAAATCTATAATCACAAAAATTAATGCTGCAGATAGCTCACCAGGGGTTTTAATTAAATTATTTGGCACCACATATTATTGCTATGGAGCCCATATAGAAAGTAAATTAAAAGGAAATCCAAGTGAAATAATTGGGCAAAGACATGGAGCCATTTGCATCGCAACGCATAATGAAGCCATTTGGATATCTCATTTAAAATCTACTGAACCTAGCAGTATTAAACTGCCCGCAAATATTGCTTTAAAAAATAATGCCTTGTCCATTCCTGTAGATGAGCTATCCCCCTTTGAAAACACACAGCATAAAACCTGGCAAGAGATACGGTTCGAGCTAAAAAATGGCGTAGGATATATTCATTTCAATTTCTATAATGGAGCAATGAGTACTGACCAGTGCAATCGATTAAAACAAACCATAATTAAAGCAAAAGAAGTGTCTCCACTTCTTGTTTTAATGGGAGGAAAAGACATTTGGTCAAACGGAATTCATCTGAATATAATAGAAAATGCCAAAAGCCCAGCCGATGAATCTTGGGAAAACATAAAGGCAATTGATGATTTAATACTCGAAATAATTAATGCTACTGAGCATTATATTATTTGTGCTTTACAAGGTAATGCAGGGGCTGGAGGTGTACCATTAGCGCTATCTGGCGATAAAGTAGTGGCTCGAAATGGCATAGTGCTAAACCCTCATACCCAAAATATGGGCTTATACGGATCAGAATATTGGACCTATTTGTTGCCAAAACGAATTGGAATAGACAAGGCAACAAAATTTACCAAAGAGTGTTTACCATGGGGAGTTGCCGTGGCAAAGGAAATTGGCTTAATTGATGATTATTTTGGTACAACAAACGAAGAGTTTGTAAACTTTGTGCAGCAGCAAGCAGAAAGTATTTTGTCTCTTTCGTATTTTGATAAGCTAATTGCGGCCAAATCATTTCAGCGTAAAAAAGATGAAATGAATAAGCCACTAGCCGACTATAGGAAAGAAGAACTCGCTAAAATGAACGTTAATTTTTATGAAAACAACCTAAATTACAATCATAAAAGGCATTGTTTTGTACATAAAAAAACAGCTGATATGCAGCAAAATTCGAATGATTTGTATAGCAGCAGAAGAAATATATACCGTAAACGAAAATGGGAACCGATAAATTATAAAGATGGCAAGTAAAACCAAACCCGTAAAAATGCAATTACAATGCCCAATGCCTAAATTGGATTTTGATGTTATCACATTAGGCCATGGTAGTGGTGGAGTTTTAACCAATAAACTCTTAGACAGTGGCGTTTTTGATTTATTAAGCAATGAGGTATTAGACGAAAGGCACGATGGTGCCTTTATCGAGATGAATGGGAAGCTTGCCTTTTCTACGGATAGCTTTTTGGTTTCGCCCATCTTTTTTCCTGGAGGAAACATTGGCGAATTGGCTGTAAATGGCACCGTAAACGACTTGGCAATGTGTGGCGCCATACCCAAATACTTATCGTTAAGTTTTATAATTGAAGAAGGCTTAAAAATGACAGAGTTTTGGGAGATTTTAACTTCTATAAAATTTGCCTGTGAAAAAGCAGGTGTACAAGTGGTAACCGGAGATACGAAAGTAGTAGAAAAAGGAAAAGGCGATAAAATATTTATTAATACATCTGGCATTGGTACTATTCACCCCAAAGCCAATATCAACAAAAACAATATAAAAATTGGAGATAAAATTATTGTGAGTGGCAATATTGCATCGCATGGCATGGCCATTATGTCGGTACGAGAAGGGTTAGAATTTGATTCAGAAATTATAAGCGACACTACGAATTTGAATACCACAATTATTAATTTAATTGAGCAATTTGGTGCAAACATTCACTTACTTACCGATCCTACGCGCGGTGGAGTTGCCACGGTACTAAAAGAAATTGCGATGGCAACCGAAATAGGAATTGATATTTTTCAGAAATATTTACCCATCGAAACCCAAGTAGATAGTGCCTGCGAACTTTTAGGTTTAGATCCGCTATATGTAGCAAATGAAGGCTTATTTATAAGTTTTGTAGAGGCAAGTATTGCCGATGATTATTTAAAGTATTTACAATCTGATGCTAATGGAGCGAATGCCAAACTAATAGGAAGTGTAGTAAATGAGCACCCTAAACAAGTAATAATGGAAAGTGCCATTGGAGGCAAACGGGTGGTAAGTATGCTGCCTGGCGAACAGTTACCCCGAATCTGTTAACGTATGAATTTTAAAACATTAGGCGATAAAGTAACTAATTCACGTATTTTCAAAGGATCGAATAAAAAGCCTTTCTTAGCACCTAGAGGAGTTTTTTTAGCCAATAAAATGTTATTTGTTTCTGATACAGGGCAAAATCGAGTGTTTATATGGAACACCATTCCCACCGCTGATTTTAAAGAACCCGATGTTATTTTAGGGCAAGAGTTAATAGAAGAATCGGGGAGAAATTCTGGCGGTATGGTACGTGCAAATACCTTACAATATCCATCAGGCGTATGGAGCGATGGCAACCTGCTCATTGTGGCAGATGCATGGAACCACCGTGTATTAATATGGAATTCGATTCCTACAAGCAATGCGCAACCTGCCGATGTAGTAATTGGGCAGCCAAACTTTGAAACTAATCAGCCAAATGTAAAAGGCATTGGAAACGACCCTACAGCTCAATCTTTAAATTGGCCTTATGGTGTTTTTTCGGATGGCAAGAGCCTATGGATTGCCGACACAGGAAACAGACGTGTGCTTTATTACAATACCATGCCAACAAAAAACTATGCCTCAGCAGATAATGTTATTGGTAAAGCGGATTTTAATACAAGAGATTATGAAAATAATGAACCCATTTGGCCCTACTCCATTAAAATAAACAGCAAAGGAAACTTAGCCATTGCCGACACTCAATTTTACAGAGTCTTACTTTGGAACGATAAAAACGAGGCCTTTACAAAACCTGCGGATATTATAATAGGGCAAAATAATTTT
>JALSJD010000092.1 GCA_026989535.1 Cyclobacteriaceae bacterium | reverse complement strand
GCACAGATTCAACCTCCATATTAATTTCTTCTAACGACCCTATAACGGGTGGTGCAGATATTGAGATTCCTGTAAACTTAGTAGTAACAGAAGCTCCTTACTTTGCAACAGTGCCGATGGGATTACAAGATGTAAACGAAGGCGAAACCTACGAGTTTACCTTTAGTGCAATGGATGGCGATATGGATGACCTTTCGTTTAGTATAGTAAGTGGAGATGACGCTGGCAATAGCTTAATAACTACAGGTGGAGTATTTACCTTTAGCCCCGACTTTACGCAGGCAGGAACGCACCCGTTTGAAATTGAAGTATCAGATGGTGGAAATTCTGTTACCCATACATTTGATGTATTGGTATATAATGTTAATCAATTACCAACCATTGCAAATGCGATAGAAGACCAACTACTAGTAATTGAAGATGTGGTTGACATTAACCTTGCTACTGTATTTAACGATGCCGATATAGATGATGTAATCACCTATAGCGCAACTTCGTCAGCAGAAGATATTGCATCTGTAGCTATGGAAGGAACGGTATTAAGTATTACAGGACTGGCTATGGGCAGCGCAACTATTACGGTTACAGCAACCGATGAAAGTGGCGAATCCGTAACCGAAACCTTTAATGCAAATGTTGAAGAACCATTAGGAATTGAAGATGATTTATTTGAGAACTCAGTGTTTGTAGCTCCTAACCCTACCAGAGGGGAATTAAGAATTACAATTAATAATGATAGCAGAGGAAAAATAAACGTACAAGTTCTTAATGTTGCCGGTCAAATTATTATGAAAAAAGAATTTAATAAAAATTCCGAACTACATAATGAGCAAGTTGACATAGCTGAATTAAGAAATGGAATGTACTTAATTCGGGTTGTTAACTCAAAAGGAGAATCAACATCCTTAAGAATTAAAAAGCACTAATAATCAGAATTAAAATTAGTCTTTTAAAACCTCCTCAATTTTTGAGGAGGTTTTTTTATTTACCAACCCCTTATTGGTATTGTTTCACCAACAAGCAGCCACTGGCACCGAAAAATTAATGCTAGAGCTTACCGCCCCAGTAGATGGTTATATGTATATTTACGCCTGCCCGACCTTTGGCGGGTGGCCAACAGCGAAACGAAACCGATGACGATATAAACGTGTATTTTGATAACCTAATAATAACCCACACCGGCCTGCAGGCCTGTCCGCCAATAGCGCAGCGAAGGAGGATAGTAGAACACACCGATTACTACCCCTACGGCATGGTTATGCGCAAAGAGCTACCCAGCCAAGGGCAAGGCATTTACAGCCGCTACCGCTATGGCTACCAAGGCCAATTTGCCGAAAAAGACGAAGAAACAGGCTGGAACCACTTTGAACTACGCAACTACGGCAGCCGCATTGGCCGCTGGACAGCCACCGACCCCTACCGCCAATACTACAGCCCCTATACAGGTATGGGTAATAATCCGGTGAGTCTAAGAGACCCAGATGGAGGATTTACCTGTGATACTTGCCCGAAAAATGCTAAATATGATATTTATAGAGCTTCTAGCCGCGATTGGTCTTATAGCTCGTTGGCAAGTGGTGATGGAACATTTCTAATGCTTTATAATGTAAATGTAAACGGACAACTATCAGATCATTTAAAAGCTATGAGAAACCCAATTGCAATTGCTGTTAGAAATGCAACTGCAACCATGGCTCCATTAGCATATGGAGTAGCTGCAGCACCAGCGTTTCTGTATTTTGGGAGTGCTGCCTATTTATCCAATGTTGGAAAGAACGTAGCGTTTGAATTTGGTTCTCAAATGTTGAACAATAAATTTAATATTCAGAATGCGGTTGAATCAATGGATCTATTTGACGTAGCTACGGGCACCCGATTTAGTAAATCTGCTGGATTGGCTCTTCTATCTGGTGCAGTTGATTATACTCCAGATAAAGGGTTTACTGTTATTTTGGGTCATGGCGAGTACCACAAAGGGCTAGAAAAAGCATTATCGGATGGAATTATCGGAGCAACAATTGGAAGTCAAAGTAATTACAAACCTCTATTACAGGAGTCTATTTTAGAAATAGGGGGTGGTTTTTTTCAGGAGAAAATTGGTGACGGATGGAACAGATAAAGCCTTTCTTGAAAAAGTATAATTTTCAAATTGGACTGTTAGTTTTACTATTGATGGTTGCATTAGGGGTTTACAGAGGAATCACATATTCTGAAAAAATAAACCAAAGCAGTAAGCTTACTTATGCTACAATCTATAACATTAGCGAGGAATATTACTCATATTTTTATTGGGTTGGAAGAGATAAATTTGAAGGTATGATAAATAATTCATCTGCTAATCATTTTAATGTTGGTGACGAGATAATCATTCAATATTCAACAGATGATCCAATTGTGCATATCATTTATTCTACTCACAAGCCTGATTTAAATAAAGATATTTTAAAACTACCACTTAAGGAAGTTAAGTTTTGGGATGCATGGTAGGTAACTAACCCCTTCAACCCCTTGTTGGTGTTGTTTCACCAACAAGCATTGAAGATGCTCATCCTTGGTTCGTGTCTATCCCTTGCGAGCAAATGAGAGATTTAGATAAGTCCAGCCTTTTTAAGCACTTTTAGAATCTGGTCTTTGGTCAAGTTCTCGAGCTGGTTTTTATCATAGATGTACGTGAGATAAACTTCCTGATCCTCAGTAACCAAGAAAGTAATGACCCTAGCCCCGCCAGACTTACCTTTTCCCCCGCTAGCGCGCGTTTAGCTTTTTAGCGTAACGCGTGCAATTCACACATAAAGTGTGTTAAATTTAAGCTTAATTTAAGTAGTGCCTGTTTGAAAAGGCAAAAAGCGGTTTTTTATTGTTCCCAAGTTAGATTTTGCACAAAAAAGCATTTTGCCTGCCTGCACGAAGCCGTTTCGGTAAAGGCAGGGTTGCTTCGTGCTTTTACAAGAGCAGCAGTAAATTTGAAAAGAATAAAAAATTACAAAGTTTGGCAAGATGGCAATCAGCCTAAACAATTGATTACTAATAAATTTATGCAGAAAAAAATAGATTACTTACATAATAACCCAGTAGAAGCTGAGATTGTAGATGAACCAGAACATTATTTATACAGTTCAGCTAGAGACTATGCTGGAACTAAAGGACTTTTAGATATTGAGTTTATTTAGTAATTTAGGGTTGCACGCGTTACCGTTGCACTCAAACGCGCGCCAGCATAGTTGGACTGACATATACCATTAATGTATCTGACATAGGTCGTTTTATGATGGGATATCAGACAAGGTCATATCATAGCAAACCTAATTAGTGCCTGTTTGAAAAGGCAAAAAGCGGTTTTTTATTGTTCCCAAGTTAGATTTTGCACAAAAAAGCATTTTGAATGTGAGACGAAGTAGTTACGTATTTGCAAATAAAGAAGGGTTAGCT
>JALSJD010000091.1 GCA_026989535.1 Cyclobacteriaceae bacterium | reverse complement strand
AAATTAGTTGACCTCCTGCTATGTGCCAATTATATGTTGCAGCACCCATAGAGACAGCATCTATTGTAAAAGATGAATTTTGTCCCATTACAGTATATGGAAATAGTATTGCTGGGGTTTGTGGTTTACCCACCCAAATAGGTTTCGGAGGAATAGGAACACTCCCACAAGTACCACTTACCGTTGCCGATATTGTCCCTGCTCCTCTAACAAAACTATTTGTAGCCCGAGTGGTAAAGCTACTGCCAATACCGATATCCACGGCAAACAGGTGGGTCGGAGATACTGACCAAGTTACAGCAGTGCCAGCAGGCACATTTTGAAGAGTAAATGTGGTGTTGGTTGTGCAAACGATAGAGGGGCCAGAGATTGGATTATTTGTTTGAGGCAGTCCATATATACTTCTAATTCCTGCAAGGTCATCTGAACCCAAAAAGCGATGAGAGCCTGTATATGTTGCTAACATTAATGAACCAGGTATTGTAGTGTGGAAAAGACCAAGACCGTGTCCTAATTCATGTGCTGCGACTGTAACTAAATCTATCGGTTGATTTCCATTTCCTTGAATGGCATCTGTCCAATTCTCAGCTTCGTCAAAATGTACGTCTGCGCTTTGAGTACCACAATTATTACCAGGATCGGGGCCTCCCATGTTATGAGCTAAAGTATTATTTAGTCCGTCAAAGGCACCTAAACCTGGGTAACAATCAGGAATTGGATCTCCGTGATTGCCAGCACCAAACAAAAATGATATATCAGCATCAGCTTGATTACACACCTCTATAAAGAATATATCAATAGCATTAGACCATATAACCATTGCAGATCGAATAGCATTCTGTTCGTTATTTCCTGCAATATCAGGTGTGCCATTTTGAAAAAAATAGCTAATAATTCTTGTATCCCATTGCCTTCCAATTAGCACAAAATTTATCGAAACACCATCGGATTTATTACTTGGTACATTCTTGATATTTGCATTTGATTCAATAGTTATCCATTCATCGTATTGAGCGGCTTTTCTTTCTGCTAGTTTCTCACTATCTTGACCAAAAAGAATATTTTGAAATGATAGTAAAGCAATAGTTACCAAAATTGCACGTGCGTAATTATTTTTCATTCGTCATTTGTGTTTATGGTTATATCGGTCAGATAACTATAGTAAACCTTGCTAGTCCAAGCCTCAAAATCATTACACGAATCCTTTAATTCACCTGAGAATATAACTCTTTGATTAATAATTTTCAAAGAGTCAGCGAGATTACATATTACAACTATGTCTGGGCCATCGAATATAGGTGTGTTTTCGCTTATAATCCCTTCTTCGGATACTATGATCCAAATTTCAGGGTGTCCTGATAATGTTGTTATTCTTCCTTTCGCATGAATGGCATTTTTTATAGTAGGTCGCTCCGCATCACAGCCTTTATATATGCATGGAGTTTGTTCATTTGACTTACAGTTAGTCAGGTTACTTAACAAGATGATTAGGAGAAAATATTTAGTCAGGGGTTTTACACAAAATGCATTTTTCATAGTGGATTCATTTATAAGTTTTAGACACATCTACTTTTAATCAAGGTTGTATAGTAACGGTAATAAATTAAAATCAAGGTGTTTTTGACCCTTGTCTATTTGTCTCTCCAAGATAAGAATTTCTTTCTTAAAAGCAATAGGAATTTCTTAAAAATTATAGAACGGTTTACAAAACTCCAGTGCAGGTTATCCTCTCTGGATATGTTGGGGCGACTCTATTAATTGTTCGACTAACAATAATTGGTTTTAAGCTCTGATGTTCTTGGGTATGCTAGCTCAATTTTATTGATGTTGCTGTTTTTTAATAGTTTGTCTAAAGATGAATTAGAGGTAGTTATTGTTCTTTTGCCTGTAGCATTCTTTGAAGAATTAATATTTTCGGTTTGAGCAAAACTTATAATAAGTTCATCTTTTATTACTTCCTGATCTTGAAAAGCCATAGAATCAAAAAAAACAAACATCAGTAGGCTAAGAAAAACAAATTTAATTTTCATAACTATATTTTTTTGGTTAAAACAAATTCCCACATTCCTTCTTCTCTACAAATAAGTTCATAATTATCATCAGGACAATCTTCATCATAAGACCACTCTCTTGGTGGGTGGATAGAAATATGTAATTCTTCCTCAATTAAAAAAACACTTATGTCAATGTCGTCATTTCTTATAAATGTCCCACTAGGGGTTCCAAAAGTGGTTTCATTGGTTGAAGTTAAAAACCATTTAGTGTTGCTAGGCCAAATTTTGTTTCCATTATTTGCTTGATTAACACTTTCTGCTTTGATTGAATCTTCCTTATTTATTATATACATTTCCATTTGATTCCAATCATCAATTAAAACTCCATCTAGAGTAGCACTTTCAACATACCATTGCCCAGAAATGGAATCCAATAAAGTAACATTTTGTTGTTTAGAAGGGTCATTGCACCCTAAGATATTACTAACTAATATTAATAAAACAGATATGCCTTTTTTCATTTTATGTAAGTTCTAGCTAATAACTGAAATCCCTCCTTTTTAGACCCAACTATTTGCAATATAAATAAGGAAAGATAAAAATGCAAATTATTAACATAGGCAATAGCCTACACCCCTGTTTACAAACTATATAGCACGTATAGAGTGCTAATTTAAAATTAGTCCGAATAGTATTATAGTGATGAGCACACCAACAAAGGGCAGTGAACACATAAAGGAAAATTAAAAGGTGAAGCAGACTAAGATTGTTTTTAAGTTGGAAAAGATTCCTACCAACATAGGATGACGATTTAGTTTTGGAATACCACGTCACAATCAGCAATATGGCTGATTAATTCTCGTAAAATGATTGCTAAAACAAGGCGGTGGCGGCAAGTGGTTTAGAGGAAAATTTAATATAAGAACACGTATTGAAAGCTAATGCTTACTCTGTTGATATTGAAAAATAGAACAAAATAATTTTTTCCTCTAAATCTCTTGCTCTGGGCGGGTAATTGCCCAGCCGTTTGGCGGGCAAAAGAGCTTTGGCAAAAAACTATTAATATGCTGCTTTGTTAGATGGATAGCACAAATTTTTCAAGCGTCTGATTGTCCATATAGACAATTAGAGAGTAGTTGACTATTTACAAGTGCTGTTTATCTAGGCGCATAGTCCTTAAGGATATGGCTACATTTTTTAAACTATGCAGCATGAATTGAGGAATGTGTTACAACGGTCTCGGCTATGCGTAGTGCGGGATTTCAAGGCGCTTCACTTTCCGTTTGGTAGTTAGTTTATTTAATATAATAACTTTCATATCAGCACTTTAACCCGCATTACGTATAGCCATTGTTGAACCAAACACCTACGGTGAAGGATACACAATCCACATAAAATTAGTAAATTTAGGGTTTAAATTATAACTATTAAACAATGAAAAATTTTAAAAAAGCCAAGAGCTGGGAAAAGTACAGCTA
>JALSJD010000090.1 GCA_026989535.1 Cyclobacteriaceae bacterium | reverse complement strand
AATGTGGGCGTGGGTGCAACAGTTAAAATCATATTACTCACAGCATCCACACAAGACCCAGAGCTTGTTACAGTTTTAGTAAGCGTAACTGTACCATTGGCAATATCATTGGCATGGATATTATAAACAGGATTATCGATTGTGGCATCCGCAAAATTACCAGGGCTACTACTTGTCCAAATAATAGTACCATTTGAACTGGAGCTTCCTGAAATGGAATAAGTTACTTGGTTTGAACAAACAGCATCATTAGCACCAGCATTAGAGGTGGGAGTTGCATCGATAGTTACAACACTTGTACCTGTTAAATTAGCTGTACAAAGATTGGGGGTAGTTGCCTTAACCGTAATGGTTGTATTACTACTGAGTGCATTTGAAGTAAGCGCCAAATTAGCTCCATCTCCAACATAAACAGCACTTATTGGAGAAGCTCCATCAAAGAGTTGATAGTTTACGTTATTTTCGCTTAACCCAACAGTGATAATAGCCGAAGTGTTGTTACAAATATTTGCTGTAGCTGGCGTAACCGCTAACCCAATATTAGGCAATGGATTTACTACTACATCTACTGCAGTAGCCCCACTTTCGCAACTTGCAATTGTTTGTGTGGCATATAATCTATAGGTACCGGAAGTGGTATTATCAACCTCTGAAGAGGAAGGAGTAAAAGGGCTTCCGGTGCCTACCTGACTGGTTAGTGCAACGTCATCATACCATATAATTGCAGTACCTGTAGCCGTTAATGCAGGAATGGGGTCATTTACACAAATAGGAACGGGGCTTGTAGAGGCAGGTGGTGAGGAACTTTGGACAGTAATTGCTTCAGTGTCACCCAAATTAACCTCGCAGTTGGGGGTTAATGTACTGGAAGCAACTACTTTAATCGTTAAGTTAGCGGTTAATGCTGAGCTTGTTAATACTAAATCAGTACCAGTACCTACAAATATAGAACTTAAGGGGTCGTTGTTTGAATTATCTTGTAACTGATATTGCACATTAAGTTCACTAGATGAAACCGTAATTTCTACTGTTTCTCCGAAGCAAATTGTTGAGGTAGTTGGAACTACATTTAAACCAGCTGAGGGCAACGGTATAATTGTTTGTGTAATTAAATTGGATGTAGCCGAACATGTGCCAGGGAGGTTTTCATACACAATTGCATACACTTGATCGCTATTATTAAGTGTAGTTACCATAAAGGTACTAGCAGCACCTGGCCCTTGAACAGACCCTCCATTAACAAAAAATTCGTACGTAACAGGTAAAGTTGGCGAGCCTCCATAAGCAGCTGTAAAAGTTACCGACTCACCGTCACAACTGGTATTTGCAGTAGCCGAACTTGATAATGAAGCCGAAAAACCAAGGTTTACAATAGTTGTAATTCCAGCACTTTGATTGGTACACCCATTGGCATCTGTCACAATTACTGCTATATCGTCACCTGTACTTAAGGTTGAAGTTACATACGTATCGGAAGCTCCAGATTGAAGGGAAGTAGGCGTATTATTAGTTCTTACAAACTCATAATTAGCCATACCACCCAAAGTAGCTGTAAAAGTTATTTGTTCAGAGGTACATATAATATTGTCTCCATCGCTGGATGTAATGGTTGAGACTGGAGGGTTATTTGAAATTAAAGTTGCATGATTTTGCGCATCTCCAACCGAATTAGCGTTCATAACAATAGAACCACTGGTACGTCTAATTTCGCCACTTCCTGCAGCAGTAGATCGCACTCGAATTCCTGATATAATAATGCTATTAATAACGGCATCAGATGGATTAGAATAGGCAACTATAATGGTGATATTATTAGCAGTAATTGTAATAGGTGTCCCTCCTAAACTTACTCCCGATCCTGTAACAGTAACATTACCAACACCTGGTTCAAATTCGAAAGCCCCACCAATAAACCCTAAAACATACGTGCGGAATCCACCTGGCGAAGCAAAATCTGTCACATTTTGTTCGGCAATTATTATATCTGTAAGGTTATGATAATCACTAGTTGCAGGGCCTGCATTTAAACAAATTGCCCCACCACCTGTAGCTGGAGTAACAATTGTTTGACTAAATGAAGCAAAAGGTGCTTTAATAAGTAGTAAAAAAAATAAAAACTTGTAAAGTATATTCATGCCAACTAGGCTAGTTCGGTTAGGTAATATTTTAATATAGTAAATAGGTTAAAAAGTAACCAATTATTATACAATTTAAATCTTTCATTTCATTTCTCCATTACTTTTTAGTTTTATTAAAAAGACTTTATCCTGCCCTTTAAACCCTGCAGTACCGGTATATACGACTGCGCCATTGCCAAGTGTAATTACCTTACCCGATGTATAGGATATCTCTGTTCCAAAAACTCTTCCCCAATTTATGGTACCTGCCGGAGAAGATTCTACAATGGTGGATGAAGTAATGGTGGATTTTTCAGGCATCGTATTCGATGCAATTACAAAATCATTGCCGCCTGTTAAGGTAAAACTTACACCTTTAAAACCTACCCCTTGGGCAAATTTTTCTGATTTCAGAATTTGGTCTGAACCTAAGGTGTATGCTTGCACAGAAGGAGATTCAGTTACATTAATCATATAAGTTTCATTATCAGTAGATGCTAACATTTTATAAGCGTTATTACTTATTTGTAAGACATCAGTAATAATTGAATTATTATAGTCTATTGCAGTTGGTGTTGTAATTGCTGACCCTAAGGACTCTCGAAACTGGAATATATTGAGTTTGGGTCCTTGGTCGGAATTTACATAACCAAAAATTAAATAATTATTTGTTTCTGTACCAGCAGGGTCAAAATGATTGATAACCTCCAAGCCTTTCACAAAAACGGTTTCATTGCCTACAGAAGGTGCAACAGATGGAAATGAGAGTGAATCAGCTATGGAAAAATCTGAATTAACAACTGAAATGAGGGATTTTCCTGTTTGAGACGGATCTCCGGCCACAATAGGGCCTGTAATTAAATACCCACCAGCGCTTAAAGGAGATATTCCGTTGGTTTTAAACGAATTATTCGCCAACGGAAAAATAATGGAAGAGTTGAGTAATGTTCCATCTACATCAATTCTAAGGAGTACCATTTTATCTACTCCATTAATTGCTGAAGTGCCTGCAATTACATAGCTATTATCTTCCACCAACACATCGGTTAATAAATCATTCCCTCCCGTACCTTCAAAATCATAGGTTTGCAGCCACTCTTGGTTGCCAAAGGCATCCGTTTTAATAAGTAAATAATCTGAAGAGCCTCCAAACACTGGTATGGAGTTACCTCCTATTATAAAGCCTCCATCAGGTGTTGATTGCACAGAAACACCTTGTTGATAGCCCTCAGCTCCATAGAATTTTATAAAGTAGTCTTCTCCTAGCGGACTAATATTATTGGTTCCGCAACCAACAAATGTGAAAAGCAGCAGAAATATTATGGCTCTATTCATCTTCCTTCTTATTAAAAATACCACCGATAAATAATTTAGCTGTAACTGATTTTCGTTTTCTTGGTTTATATTTAGGCCATACATAGCCAAGTGTAATACTTAATTCATTCTGCCTAAAATCATTATCTTGTTGCTGATAATCAAATGTGTATGTATTAATGCTCGGCTCAGATTCAAAGTTGTTTTGAGTATCTTTATTTAACCGTTTAGATAGCCCTATTTTATATCTAACATCAATAAAAAAATAATTGTAATTATATCTTCTTTTTAGCCCTACTCCCAGTACTGCTGAGTGTATAAATTGATTTCTTATAGATGTTAAATTAATATTATTGTCTTCAGTAATTAAGAGCCCTTCTCCGCTTCTATTAATAGATAACGCATTGGTGTTAGTTAGCATATTATAGTTAGGGCTATAACCAGCATAGATATATGGGTAAAATTTATTGGTATAAAGTGTATAGCTAAGTATAAGAGGTAGCCCTACATTATAGGATTTTTCTTTTAGGGTAATAAGGTCTTTGGCATTGGAAACCCCATTTTTATTAAATACTGTATTTTCATATTTAAAGGTGTTATAACTAAATTCAGACTCTATGCTAAAGCTTATATTTCTACTAAAATGTATATCTAACGAGCCAATAAATGAAAACCCAGCTCCTGCCCTATAAACTTCCTTATTATCATTTAGGTTATGGGAACCACTTAGTTCAACTACCGAGACATTAGTAAAATTAACCCCACCTCGAGCCCTCCAAGAAATAATAGGTGTGGTAATATATTCTTTACTCAGGTGGAGCAGTTCTATATAATGCGTTGAATCAACCCTATGTTCTGGATCTAATGCTAAGAGGTCTAAAAAACTACGTTCTGCTGATATAGGGTCATCAATATATAGGTAAGTTAAAGTGAGCAGTTGGTATGCTTCAATCTTATCTTGTTTGGAAAACCCATTTTGTAAGCATTGTTCCAATAATGATGGAATTGCGTATAAATGCCCTTCGTTAAAATTAGCTTGTGCTGTTTTTAAATTATTAGCACACTGCGCACTTCCTTCCTGCGAAAAGAGCATACTTAAAACAAACACAAAAAATAGTAAGGTTTTCTTCATCAAAAAAATGCTATGGATTTTCTTTAATTAATAAATTAATACAGGTATTTCTAAATTCAATATTATTACCCACATACCTCTCCCATTCCTCCATCGTCATATTTCGTTGTATATGTTCACACATCTCATCAGCCATTTGTTCCGCATTTAGAGCCCATTTTTTAACTTTTCCGTTTTGAGTGCCAACAATTAAGTATTCATCATTTTCACTAAAGGCAACATCCCATGCATAGGCAGAAAAGTTATCGTTCATAACAACGGGCAAGTTATTTAAGTTAAACATATTCCATAGCTGCACTTTATTATCGAACCCTGCCGTTGCAAGAAAGTTGCCATCATGCGAAAATTCAATGGCATTGATTCGTGAAGTGTGGCCTCTTAGTGTTCTAAATATTTTATTGTTTTGCACACTCCATAAATATACATTTTCATCTTCGCCTCCAAACGCAATAAAGAAATCGCCACTACTAATTTTAACATCGTGGATTGGTAAGCCACTAGGTAATTGATGTAATATTTTTTGTTTTTTAGTAACCAAATTAAATTGAATTAATTGGCCATCTTTTGTGCCTGCCACTAGCCAAGTACCCTCTTCGCTTACATCAAAGGTTGTTAAGTTAACACCAAGTATTTTGTACAGAATGTTTTTGTTGGCATTAACATCATACACATTAATACCGCCTTCGTACCCTAAAGATACCAGTTTACCTTCGCCAACAAATTGTGCTTTATACACTAATCCTTTGTGCGCTTTTATTTTTGTGGGGGCAGCAGAAAAATCTTTAGTTTTATATAACTCAATTGCAGAAGAATCGCTTGTTACCGCCACCCATTGGTTATCGTTGCTAATACTAATACCTCGAAGTGGATAATTATGTTGTGTTCCTACATTTACAAAACCTGCCTTTTCTTTTGTTAAATCCCATTTTTTAATTGACCCATCACTCGAAACCGAATAAAATTCATTTGCTTTTCCAAAGGCTAATGATTTTACTGCTCCTCTATGACCGTTAAAAGTATTGTACCCAGGCCCAACAAACTTAGCCATGGCATAATAAAGGCCATCATAAATGTATTTATCGTAGGGGGCTCCATCGTAGGCTTTATTAAATTGGTAAGCTTGTTGTGCCAGCAATCCTCTTAGGTTATTATCGGGTTCTTGCAACGATTTGGTAGTCATTGATTGCGCCACCGCAAGGTGTAAAAGTGAGTTGGCCTCACTCGTTTTATCAGTAGCAACTACTGATAGAGAATCTGCTTTTTTACGCTCTAAAATTGATATGTTGCGTTCATATTGGGCTTCAATTGAGGCAGCCTTTGCTTTATTTTCACTCGCAATTGCAGCTTTATAAGACTGATTTAGTTTCGCAATAGCTAATTGCAATTCTTTGATTGCATTAGCAGCAATCTCTGATTGCGTTTTTGCTTCTGTAAGCGCATCATTTGCTTTTTTAGATGCTCTCACTGCTTCTTCTGTGGCAGAAATAGCCTTTAGTTTATCAGCTTCAGCAGCTGTTCTTTCTGCCTCTGCAGAAACTTTTTGAGTGATGGCAAAAACAAACATAAAAATGGCTATAATAGCTGCAAGCCCTAAAATCATGGCCATCACTTTAGCCCTTTTTAGGTCTCTCTTTTGCTTGAGTTCAATGCTTTTTTGTTCTGCTTCGTACGAAACCTTACTTGTTTCTAAAAAAACATTGGCTCTTTCAAAAGCTGTATTATAGCGTTCGGCCCATTGGCGGGTTGGCAATTGCTTTTTTTGCCAATTTAAAGCAAGCTGTAAATCTGGTGGTCGCCAAAGACCACTCCTGCCCACCTGGTGCATTTCGGCTGCTTCCGAAATACGCGAGTACATCTTTGCAGAATCGGTTTCTTCTTCTACCCAAATGCGTAGCCTAGTCCATATTCGCATTAAACTTTCGTGCGAAATTTCCAGTACAGAACTGGAAGTAAGCTCAATTGGCAAAGCTGGCATTAATAAGGATCTGCCAGGTTTTCTAAAATGCTCTACTATTTCTATTACTTCTAAATGCGATACTGAGGCAATGGAGGCAATCTCGTTAATCGAACTTCTTCTTCTAATACCAAAGTTATCTTCCCCAGTTTCGGTTAAAGCCTTAAATAATACTTCAGTTATTCGCTTCCCTTTATCCGATAGCTCGTCATAAGCTTCATCGGCATGAAGTGAGAGTGCATCAGATATTTTTCCAATGGCGTTATAATGCCTGATGTCAATCTCTTCGCCAGATTCTCTATGCTCAATCCAATACTCCCATGTACGCATAAGGGCGTGTTGCATAATGGGCAATTGGTCTTGGTTATCTCCAATTTCTTGTAATAATCGATTAACTAACCTATCCGATATTCGACCTCCACCCACGGCAACAGGACCTTCTATGGCAATTCTTTTTTGCTGCCTCGACATTAATGGAATTACATAGCTGCTCTTATTGATATGCTCAATTAAACGAGTGTATTGCGCACTTTCACCAATATAATCCGAGCGCATAGTAGTGGCTACATAAATAGGTACTTCCTTTTGTTCTACGGCATCTATTAGTAGATTAATAAACTGAGAAGCTTCGTTTTTATTTTCAGAATTTTGTTCAGCAAATCTATATAGCTCCTCAAATTGATCGATAAGTATTAATAAATTTTCGCCTGTAATTGCCTTATAATGCTTAGCTATGTCAACCAAGCCTTGAGAGCCTGTTTTTAATAGTGCTGAAATAACTTTATGCTTAATGGCATGGTCTTCTTCGTTTTTAGGAGTAGCTAAAGCCTTTTGTAAAAGAGCCTCCGCTAAGTTTTCGATAGGGCTTCCGCCTGGCCTCGAAACTACCACGTTCCAATTAGGCCCTTCGTTGGTCATAAACCCACCGTACAATATAGGTATTACACCACAGTGCATTAATGATGACTTGCCACTACCCGAATAACCCAATAGAGCTATAAATCTATTTTGAGAAAGTTTTAACAGAATTTCATCAACCTGATTTTCTCTACCAAAAAATAAATGGCATTCGTCAATCCCGAATGGGCGAAGCCCAGGAAAAGGGTTTTTAAAATTATTTGATGCTGATAACTCAGATTCAAACAACTCTTCTTCCGCTTCCGATCTATGTAAACTGTAGTTTAACACGCAGGTTAAGTTTGATGCGATTGGTTATTTAAGTACTAAACTAAATAAAATAGCTAGAAAATAATAATAATGAAGCTTTTTTAGGAAATTATGCAGTTAAATTACTAAAAACAGATTGGGCAAAAGTTATGTTATCAGCTAGTAAATCATGCCATAAATCTTTATCTATTATGTACAATTTAGTATTTTGATTAGCAACCACTATGGCCGATTCTAATGCTTTCTCATCCAGTACCAACTCACCTATAAATTCACCTTCACCAATATTAGTTTTCACTTCGCCCTCTTGGTAATAACTTAAATTGCCTGTAACTACTATGATAAAAGAGTTGGCTAGTTCTTTTCCTAAACTAAGTGTATCGCCAATATCAATGGCTTTTTCTTCCATTGAGTCTGCCATATAACTCAAATCTAGGCTTGACACTTTATTGAAAATATGCATTGATTTAAGAAACAACGTTTTTTCAAAAACCAATGAGCCTTTGCCCAAAGTAAAGTTTTCTTTTAATCTTGCATTGCAAGTTTGTTGAAAGTTACCTCCTATTCTTTGGACATGCTCATGGTATAAGTCTTCGCTCACTTGGTACAAAGCCCAGGCGGCCATTTGCCTAATCATATTATCAGGATTAAACAAATTAGCAATAATATCGTTGGTGTAGTTTTTTCTTTTTAGTGACCCCATGTGAAATAGTACGCAACATTTTGTCCACCTATTGCTTTGGGTAAAGTCTCTATTAAGTAAAAATTTAAGCACTTGCATCGGGTTCAAATCGACTCGAGGGTAGTAAAGTTCGAGTTTTTTAACTTTCTCAGCAGCTGCAATGTCATCAAGTACAGGAATTATTTTGTTTTTAAGGTCTTCAGAAAGAAGCACGTCAAGCATTTCAATTGCTAACGTTATTCCTTCACTGGTACCACTCTCAAGGTTTTGTTTAACTAGATGTATCGAAGCTGGGTCGTACAACATAGATAAAAGCGTATAAATATGTTTAATATCATTTACGTTCTCTTCGTACAAAGATTCATTTAAATACGTAGCATATTTATCTTGAGGTATTTCTAATGAAGCAGCTAAGTTCCAAGCGATATCTCCAATATCACTTTCAATGGCATATTTTATCCTTGTCATTTGGCCAATATCTGCTTTAAATCCCGCTTCACTCAACGAAATAATTACTTGAGATGAGATAATCTTATCCGGAAAATCAATTTTAGGCCATAATAGTTGAACAGCCTCTCCTCCTCCTATCCTGCCCATTAGTTGAACCAGTTTAACCATAAGCTTTGCATCTTGCCCAGATTTATAAAAACTGTTATCTAATGGTTTAAGCGCATCATTGCCGATTCTAACCAAAGCACTTTTAGCAAAGTTCGAAAACCTTGAAGAAGTAAGGTTATTAATAAGCCCCAATAATATTTCGTATGAATATTTTTTTTCGGCTGCTTTAATAGCGGCTATTCTAACTTTGGTGTTAAAATCGGTTAATAGCTCCACTAAATAAAAAACAGCTTTATCAGACTCCATATTTCCGATAAGCTCTGCACCATACTGCCTATCTTGTGCATTTTCAGATTTACATAGGCTGGCAATTCTTTTTACTGATATATCTCCGCTTGACAATAGGTTTATTAAGTCTAGGGATGACAGTTTACTTCTCCCTTCTTCAGCCTCTTTTGCACTAGAGGTTATAATGTATTTATCAGAAACAGATAATCCTTTAATAGAATTCATCTTTTCTTGAGCAAACTCTCGTATCACTGGTTTAGGATGCCTCATTAATGTATTAAGAGAGCTGTTTACATAATTAGGGTTAATTTTTTCTAATAGTTTAAATGAAAACACCGATAAAGATGGTTCATCATTTAACAAATTATTTTGAATAGTACTAACCACGGACTCATACAAAACATCGATTTCTTCAATATTAATATGTTTCGATTCCAAGTTTTCTCTCAACCTGTTTCTATACTCTGCATACAGTTTGCCAGCCATAAACACCCATCCTATAACAACCAGTATAATTAAATACGAAAAATAAATAGTATCGAAAAAAGTAAAAAAACCTACAAGTAGTATTACCGAAGCTGTTAGTGCCTTTGCAAATTCATTAACAACACCTTCAATTTTTGTTTGAATATCGAATCTAATATTTGACTTTAAGGTCATAAAATAGATTTTAAATGTAGGGTTCTCCAGTGCTTCCCTCAAAAAGGTAACAAACAATTTACTAATGGCCACAAAAATAAAGAATATATAAAACCCACTACTACCCACATCAAAGCCTACAATAAATGAGGTGCCAATAATTATTAAGGTAATAACTCCTAAAATAATAGGCAAAATCATTAACGACACTTTGAGTCCATAATCCGCTATTATTCGATCGTTAAAAAAGGTTTGAAAAATAAAACTAAGCACCAGAATGGCCCCATTAAACCAACCTAAAAATTGAGTGAGTTGAATTTTACCTTCTGCGGTATCTGGGTATTGAATGGTTAAAACAGTTAAGTAGGTATTTTCGACCAACAAAAAAGCAAATACTGAAAGTGTAATAAATGAGGCTAAGAGAACCACATACTTATCTTTAAACATTTCTTTAATCGGAACATTTTTTTTATCTTCTGTACCTGTTAATACCGACTCAAGATTATACTTGTTTAAAACAATGGTTAAAAATATAAGTGAACCAAAAATACTAAACGCTCCAACTAACAAAAAATCGAACGTGTCTTGAAAAACCAACACTCCGGAACCAACAATAAAAAACGTTATAATGGCTGCAAAAAGCTGACCTGTATCAATGCCGCCTATAATCCTTTTTGATTGCCTTAAATCAAATATTCTACCAAAAATGCCCCAAAAATTTAATAGGAACATTGCAAATGATGGCCCCATTAGAGTAAAGTGAATAAAGGCAAGTTCATCACTGTATTCATCAGGTACTACTTTAAAAGCAATGTATAAGCCAATGGTAACTAAAAATAGGGTGGTAAGGTTAAGAAACGATAACACCGCATATCTTAATTTATTTTGAAGATATACGAATATGCCGGTAGAAAAAACACCTGCAAGCCCTGCCGAAAATATACCCCAGCTAATGTATTTTTCTCCTAACTGCGTTACAAATAATGTTTCTGCCGAAATTTGAAAAGTTGCCAGAAAAATGCCCATAAAAAACCCAAAGCCCAGTAGTATTAATACCGAATGTTGCTCTTCTGGTTTTACATTTAAAGCTTTATTAATGAGCTTAAACATAGATTAAAATTGGTTTGGTAAGGCGATATTACAACAAATAGGTTATTAAAGTAACAGGGGGGCATAAAAAAAGCCTCGATAATTATCGAAGCTTTGGGTGTTTTTTGCACAAGGAAACCTCTAGTAATTGATTCGCAGAAGTTGCTATTCAGCAGAAGTTGAATCTGCTTCAGCTATATTTTCTTCTACATCACCTGCATTATAAGCAGTATTCAGCCCTTCAATTACGTTGCTGGTTATGTCTAACGAACTATCTCCATACCAAATTTCTCCACCTGCGGAGTGTTTAAAAATAAAATCGAGGCCTTTCTCCTTTCCATAATCCTCAAGAAATTTAGCCACTTTCTCATATAATTCCTTATTTAGTTTGGCTTCTTCTTTTAGTAAATCTTGGGTTAATGTTTGCTGATATTGCTGCAAATTTTGCTGTTTTCTTGTCAAATCTTCCTCTACAGCACGCCCTTGCGCCAGCGTCATATTATTGGCTGTTTTCTGAAAATCTTCGATTTGGCGTTGTAAGCCTGTTGCCCTATTGGCAAATTCCTTCTCGTACTTGGCTCTTTTTTCTTCTAACTGGCTATTTACATCGGCAAAATATAGATAGTTTGCAGCTAGCGAATCAGAATTTACATACGCCAAGGCTAAACCCGTTTTAGTTACAGCAGAAGTTTCTGCTTCTCCAGTAGTTGCTTCTTTCATTTCGCACGAAGTAAAAGCAAATAAACTTCCTAGTAATACAATTAATATTGTCTTCATCTTTGATTAATATAATTCAAAATTTTGGCAAATAAACAGTTTTGATGCTTAACCAAAAAGAGAAATCAGATATATTATGGTATAGATATCAAAAGTTGTCTAGTTCTTCGGTTTCAAAGCTGTACAGGGTTTTATCTAATTTGAGTGTATTCGAGTTAAATTTGGCAATAAATTTTTCTATTACTTCGGCTGTAACTTCGGCTACATTTAAGCCTACATCTAACCCCACACCAAAGTCTAAGCTTGTATCTACCTCAATATGTTCCTTTACTTTAACTTCCCCTTCTTCTTCCAATTCAAGAATTAGTTCGGTCATATATAATCCTATTTCTTCTTCTTTTTCAGTTAAATTACTAAGATCTCCATTCTCATCCATCGAATAGGTCATGGCATTAAATTCGGGGTATTTTTGGCAAGTACGTTCTTCGGCCAACTCGTATAACTCACTATGATGGTTAAGCCTTAAAGTATAAATAACGGCATCGTAAATAACTTCTTTGTTTTTATACTTACCAACAAACATAAAATTTACATACTCTTCCCCATTGTCTTCCGACTCTGTAAGCATAAATCCTTGGTCGTTCATTTTTGAACGATACTCTTTAATAATAACGGGGTCGAACCCCTCGTTTAGTGTTGTCATAACAGCCAGTTTGGTGGCAGAAAATTACAAAACAAATTTTGTAAGAAAAAATATTGCTTATGCTATTATCCTATTCCTCTTTAAACCATTTGCTATACATAATATAATTTTTTGCGGTTCTCTCAAAAACACCCTTCCTGTCATCACCAACATTTTTTATTTTTTTTGCAGGGGTGCCAGCATAAATACTATTGGGTTCCACAATGGTTTTTTCTAGCACAACTGCCCCTGCAGCTATTATTGAACCTGAGTGTATCACGGCATCATCCATAATAATAGCCCCCATACCTACTAAAACATTATCGTGCACCGTACACCCATGTATAATAGCATTATGGGCTATTGATACATTATCTCCTATAATTGTATTGGCAGTTTGATACGTGCAATGAATGATGGCTCCATCTTGAATATTGGTGTTATTACCAATTATAATGGAATTAACATCGCCCCTAACCACCGCATTAAACCAAACGCTGCAATTTTCGCCCATAATAACATCGCCCACAATCGTTGCGTTTTCAGTTAAATAACAGTTTTTCCCAAACTTTGGTGTTTTGCCTTGCACAGATTTTATCAGCGCCATTCTTTCTTAAATTTTATGAATTAAAAAGCAAAAATGAGACTCAAAAATTCAAAAAACTAATTATCTGCCATTATGTCATTTTAGCAAAGGTCTTAGTAACTTTGCCTCCCAATTAGTAAAAAATGACCCGAATTATTAAAGATATAAACATTATAAATAGCGATACTGATACTTTACTTCAAGAAGTACACATCTCTAAAGATGAAAATATGGCCAATAAACGAAAGCTTTACATCGAAAGTTATGGCTGCCAAATGAATTTTGCCGACAGCGAAGTAGTCTCCTCCATTATGGGGAATAATGGATTTACAACTACTTTAAAGTTAGAAGAGGCCGATGTTATACTTTTAAACACCTGCTCCATAAGAGATAAGGCAGAAAAAACGATACGCCATAGACTGGGGCAATTTAATGGCATTAAAAAAAGCAAGCCAGAAATTATTGTGGGGGTATTAGGGTGCATGGCAGAACGCCTTAAAACCAAATTATTAGAAGAAGAAAAGATTGTTGACTTAATTGCAGGCCCTGATGCTTACAGAGATTTACCCAACCTTGTTGACCAAGTAGATGGGGGACAAAAAGCCGCAAACACCATTTTATCAAGGGAGGAAACCTACGCTGATATTAATCCTGTTCGTTTAAACTCCAATGGGGTTTCAGCATTTGTATCAATAACAAGAGGGTGCGACAATATGTGCACTTTTTGTGTGGTTCCCTTTACACGTGGTCGCGAAAGAAGCAGAGACCCTCAGTCAATTATAAACGAAGCAAAAGAGTTGTTTGCTAAAGGCTATAAAGAAGTTACTCTTTTAGGACAAAATGTGGATTCCTACAAATGGTCTGCTAATCAGGCACTTAAAGGCAAAGCACAAATCGAGAAAGCAGCAGAATCTGAGGTAGTTGTTTTTTCAGAATTACTTGAATTAGTGGCAAAAATTAATCCATTACTTAGGGTACGATTCTCAACCTCGCACCCTAAAGATTTAACCAACGAAGTACTTTATATCATGAAGAAGTACAATAACATTTGCAATAATATTCATTTGCCTGCACAAAGTGGAAACACTCGGATTTTAGCGTTAATGAATAGAACTTATACCCGGGAATGGTATATGGGCCGAATTGAGGCAATTAAATCTATTTTAGGGCAAAATTGTGGAATTTCGTCTGATATGATGACCGGATTTTGCTCCGAAACGGAGGAAGAACATCAGGAAACGTTATCGTTAATGGATTATGTAAAGTACGATTTTGCGTATATGTTTCATTATTCAGAAAGGCCAGGAACCCATGCGGCTAAAAAACTTACCGATGATGTACCTGCCGAAGTAAAAAGTAGAAGACTAAGCGAAATAATAGCAAAGCAAAGAGAACACTCATTGTACAGAAACACATTAAATGTAGGCAAAATTGAGCAAGTGCTAGTTGAGGGTTACTCTAAGCGATCTAAAAAAGATTTTCAAGGAAGATCAAACAGCAATAAAGTAGTCATCTTTCCTGCGGAATCCTTAACTATTGGCGAATATGTATATGTTTTAATAACCGATTGCACCTCAGGCACACTGTTGGGAAAAGTAGTTGAAAAAGAAATTTCTACATTATGAATGAATCAGAAATACTTAGAATAAAACAGCGTTTTGGCATCATTGGCAATTCTCCTTTGCTAAATCACGCACTAGAGGTAGCTATGCAAGTAGCCCCAACCGATATGACCGTACTTATTACGGGCGAAAGTGGGAGTGGTAAAGAATCCTTCTCTAAAATAATACACCAGTTAAGTGCTCGTAAACATGGCTCATTTATAGCGGTTAACTGTGGAGCAATACCAGAAGGCACCATAGACTCCGAATTATTTGGGCACGAAAAAGGCTCTTTTACGGGTGCCATTGATGCCAGAAAAGGTTATTTTGAGGTAACTAATAAAGGCACTATATTTTTAGATGAAATAGCCGAACTTCCGTTAAGCACCCAAGCACGATTATTAAGAGTACTCGAAGTTGGTGAGTTTATTAAAGTAGGATCCTCCAAAGTATTAAAAACGGATGTTAGAGTAGTGGCCGCAACCAACGTGGGCTTAGAAGAAGCGGTGCATAAAGGTAAATTTAGAGAAGACCTGTATTACAGGCTTAGCACGGTACCCATTTTTGTGCCTCCCCTCCGAGACCGTGGAGATGATTTAGAACTAATTTTTAGAAAATTTGCGGGAGATTTTAGTGATAAATACAAAACTAAACCTCTAAAGCTTACGCCTGAAGCAACTGTTGTTTTACACAGTTATAATTACCCAGGCAATATAAGGCAGCTAAAAAATATTGTGGAACAAATGTCAGTACTCGAGTTTGAAAAAACAATTGAAGCAGATGTAATGCGAAAATATTTGCCCAGTACTAGGCCCAACCACCCTGTGTTGTACAAAGGCAATACAGAAAGTGAAAGCCTATCAGAGCGTGATTTGCTGTACAAAGTACTGTTCGATTTAAAAAGCGATGTAACCGACCTTAAAAAATTAGTGAGCGAAATAATTGAAAATGACGGGCAAATTCACCCCAAAATGACCGATGAGCACAACCGATTATTAAAAACTGACACAGCTCAACAAATTAAAGAGCCACCCAGGGTTGAAACACCTACTCCTTATGTAATAGATGTACCCACAAACCCCACTGCTCCTGTAGAGTACAACCAGGCCGGTAAAATAGAAGATATTTCTCATGAGCTGGAAGATGACGATTCTTTGTCGATTGAGAAAAAAGAAAAAGAGCTGATAATCAAGGCTTTACGAAAAAATAGTAATAAACGTAAATATGCGGCACAAGATTTGGGCATTTCCGAACGCACCTTATACCGAAAAATAAAACAATATGATGTTTAAATTCAAATACCTCTCAACCTTCCTGTTAGTATTTACGCCATTATTAATAAGTACTTCCTGCGGAGTGTATAGTTTAACTGGCACCACCATAACAGCCGAAACATTATCCATCCAAACTTTTTATAACGATGCCAATAATGGACCAGCTAATTTAGCCGTTACCTTTACCGATAACCTTAGAGATTATTACCAACAAAATACCAGCCTTTCGCAAGTTACCGAAGGGGGCGAATTGCAGATTGAAGGTGCTATTACAGGTTATAGACTTACCCCAGTAGCGCCTTCAGCAGCAGCCAACGACCAAATAAACGACCAAGCCAATTTAACAAGACTAACCATAACCGTACAAGTTGACTTTATAAATCTAGAGGATGAAGAGCAGAATTTCACTAAAAAATCATTTTCTTTTTATGCTGATTTTGATAATGATTTAGGGCTAACAGCCGTAGAAGATCAACTGATTCAAGAAATTTACGACCAAATAATATTAGATATATTTAATGGCACAGTTGCCAATTGGTAATTTTTTTATAGCTTTACTTTGAGGGAGAACTATCTAACCCCAATAATTTTAACTAATTGTGAAAAAGGAACGCTTCAAAGAAATTGTAACCAGCAACTCATCTACTACTGAGGAGATAGGTTCTTTAAAAAAATTAGCGACAGATTATCCTTTTAGCCAAATCATACATTTGCTATTAGCAAATTCATCTAAAAACAATGGAGATAAAGACTTTAGCCCATCGCTTAAAAACGCAGCCTTTTATGCCACCGACCGGAGCATTGTTAAAAGTCTTATTCAACATAATTTAGTTCCTAGTGAGTCAAATTCATTTACCGCAACATCGCTAATAACTAAACCTACACAACCTGTTGTACACACCCCCAAAGTATCATCGGTTAATACAGAAGGCTTGGCCGAAAATGTATTAAAACACTTAGCCGAGCTGCAAAAAATAAAAAAAGAAGCTACCATTTGGCTAAACAAGCAGCCAACACCCCCAAAAGAAAAAAAGAAGCCTGCCACTAAAAAAGTAGCAAAAAGCACAAAGGCTACAAAAAAAACTACTGCACCTAAATCGCAAGATAAAATTATCGAAAAATTTATTAAAGAAGAGCCAAGAATTACTAAAAATGCAAAGCCTAGCGACTCCAAAGTAGATATGGCTAAGCAAAGTAGTAAAATGAGAGAGGATGTAATTAGCGAATCTTTGGCAAAAATTTATGTAAAACAAGGCAAGGTTGAGAAGGCTATTGATATTTATAAAAAATTAATTTGGAAACTTCCACAAAAAAAGGCGTTATTTGCAGCTCAAATTGAAAAATTAAAGAAAAAGTAATGCTATTATTTGTATTAATTCTTATCCTAATATCCGCTATTTTGCTTATTTTAGTTGTGTTAGCCCAAAACCCTAAAGGTGGAGGCTTATCGAGCCAGTTTGGTGGTTCTGGAGCAAGCAATATCATAGGTGTAAAAAAAACGAGTGACTTACTTGAAAAGCTAACGTGGGGGTTTGCCATTGCTATTGTGGTATTAAGTTTAGGGTCTAAAAGCCTTATGAATACGCAATCTGCCACCGAAGACCTTAGCCCTAATTTAGAGAGAGCTGGAGAGCAACAAGTCCTCCCTCCTGCCTTAGATACCAACGATGATAATGCAGGCTCTACGGATACCGCTCCTTTAGAAGAAGAGCCGCCAGCTGAAGAGTAATAAAATACCAGAGGACACAAGCAATTAATAGAGGTATTCTATAAATAATATGTAGGGGCAAAATGCCCCTTTTTTTATGGCATATTTTTACCTAAGGGAGCCTCTATTAATTGATTCGCATCAAAATTTTCATAGTGTTTTGCAGGCAATACTTCCCGAAAACTTTCGGGATTGAAATACTATCGGGATACTATGAAAAAAATTAGAAGAAGCATGCGAAACACTATGAAAACCCTACGGGAACAAAGATAAACAACGATTTGCGTGCGTTATATTTTTTTTCAATAGCTTTGGCTATTCAAAAAAAATATGCCTTGCAACTCATTGTTTCTTTTTGTTTTTTGAAAGAAATGAATTAATAGAGGTTCCCTTAACAACTACAAAAAACTGTAATTATGGCATATTTTATTTTTGGCACATTAAATGATAACTAGCGGAAGTAATCAAACTAGAGTTTTAATCAAAATTTATATAAAATGTCTAAAGTTAAAATAACACCATTAGCTGACAGAGTACTTGTATTGGCAGAAGCTGCAGAAGAAAAAACAGCTTCGGGAATCATTATACCTGATACAGCTAAAGAAAAGCCACAAAGAGGCACTATTGCTGCCGTAGGTAAAGGTAAAGTAGATGAACCTATGACGGTAAAAATTGGAGACACCGTACTTTATGGTAAATATTCAGGCACTGAGCTAAATGTAGATGGCACTGACTATTTAATGATGAGAGAATCTGACATTTTAGCAATTGTTTAAATCCCAAAAACATTAATTTAAATTATTATGGCAAAAAATATTGTATTTGAAAGCGAAGCCCGAGGGCAATTAAAAGCTGGTGTTGATGCACTAGCCAATGCGGTTAAAGTAACACTGGGCCCTAAAGGTAGAAACGTAATTATTGATAAAAAATTTGGAGCTCCTTCCATTACTAAGGATGGGGTTTCTGTAGCAAAAGAAATTGACCTTAAAGATCCTGTAGAGAATATGGGAGCTCAGTTGGTAAAAGAAGTGGCCTCTAAAACTGCGGATGATGCAGGTGATGGAACCACCACTGCCGCTGTTTTGGCACAATCGATTTATGCCTTTGGAGTTAAAAATGTAGCGGCTGGTGCCAACCCAATGGATTTAAAAAGGGGTGTTGATAAAGCGGTTGAAGCAGTAATAGCGGATCTTGAAAAACAAGCGAAACATATCACTAACAGCAACGAAATTGCTCAAGTAGGTTCTATTTCTGCCAATAACGACCAAACCATTGGTAAAATGATTGCCAATGCCATGGATAAAGTGGGTAAAGATGGTGTTATAACTGTTGAGGAGGCAAGAGGCACCGAAACTGAAGTAAAAACTGTGGAAGGGATGCAGTTTGACAGAGGGTATCTTTCTCCATACTTTGTTACTAATACTGACAAAATGGAAGCGGAGATGGAAACACCTTACATCCTTATCTACGATAAAAAGATTTCTTCGATGAAAGAATTGCTGCCGGTATTAGAAGCGGTTTCGCAAACAGGTAAGCCTTTAGTTATTATTTCTGAAGATGTTGACGGGGAAGCGTTGGCTACACTAGTGGTTAATAAAATTAGAGGAACCTTAAAAATTTCGGCTGTAAAAGCTCCTGGCTTTGGTGATAGAAGAAAAGAAATGTTGGAAGACATTGCCATTCTTACAGGTGGTACTGTTATTTCTGAAGAAAGAGGATACAAGCTTGAAAATGCAACTATCGAGTACCTTGGAACTGCTGAAAAAGTATTGATTGATAAAGACAATACCACCATTGTAAATGGTGCCGGCAAAAAAGAGGATATTAAAGCTCGCGTTAATCAAATTAAGCAACAAGTAGAAAACACTACTTCTGATTACGACAAAGAAAAACTTCAAGAGCGATTAGCAAAACTTTCGGGGGGTGTTGCCATCCTTTACATTGGTGCTGCTACCGAAATTGAAATGAAGGAGAAGAAGGACAGAGTAGATGATGCTTTGCACGCTACTAGAGCTGCCGTACAAGAAGGTGTTGTTGCTGGTGGTGGTGTTGCACTCATTAGAGCTATTCCATCTCTTGATAAGGTTAAAACATCCCATCCTGATGAAATTACAGGTGTAAATATTATCCGTCAGGCGATTGAAGCTCCTTTAAGAACAATTGTTGAAAATGCGGGACTTGAAGGCTCTGTAATTGTACAAAAAGTAAAAGAAGGAAAAGCTGATTTTGGCTATAATGCCAAAGATGATAAATACGAAAATTTAATTGCTGCTGGTGTAATTGATCCTAAAAAAGTTACACGCTTAGCACTTGAAAATGCTGCTTCTATTGCATCATTGCTACTTACTACCGAGGTTGTAGTGGCAGATGAACCAATGGATGAAGCTGCAGCCCCTATGCCTCCAATGGGTGGCGGTGGTATGCCAGGCATGATGTAAATTCCATTTTGGTATAAAAAAACCTCTTCTATTTCTAGAAGAGGTTTTTTTGTGCAGGTCATTTAGGGTCTGTCCATAATGTCAGTATTTTCAGAAATAACAAATGACACTATTCAAATAACAAATACCTGTCTGCCGACTGGCTGAAATCTCAAATTTCAATCTCCTAAATACCAAACACTTGTATGGTTTGATGTTTTCTTTTTTGAGATTTATTTCTTATTTGAGTTTTGTTTATTGGAGCAGATAGCTATCGGGTTTATAGGCAAACATTATTAGTTTAATAGTTTTATCTCAAATGGGATATCAACTATGTCTTTATAGTCTTCGCCAGCATCTTTAATTTCTTCATCGTCTTCCTCGTAATACCATTCAACTAACACTTCGTTTTGGGTTGAATGAAATTGTTCAAGCAGTTTAAAAATATCAACTAAGCATTTGCTTGTGCTGGTATTAAAGTACTCTAAGGTTACTGTAAATAAAGTTTTATTTGGGGGTTTCTTACCGTATTCAATAATATAATCTTCCAATTTTTTATAAAAACTAATTGGATTTTCGGTAATAGAACGACCAAAAATAGACATAACACCCGAGGTAAAGTTAAAATCAACTTCAGGGGTTCTATCGGTTCCTTTTATAAAAAAATTTTCCATTTATCTTATAATTAGATGGTTAACATTCAACTTAACAAGCCCACCAATTCGCCCACATTTTAAAAACTGCTAAAATAGTAAAATCTAATTTCGAGTACTAACATTTATCAAAATCAATGAATACCGTGCATCCATTTTTTCAAGAGAGGTGCTATTATAAAAGCCAATGCTGCCCCACCGAGCGTTATATAGGCAATTTGCCAAAACCCATCGGTGTAAATAGCTAACGATACCATTGGATCGGCATTCTCAGCACTGCCTTCTACCGCCAATAAGCTACCAACTAACCCCACAAGCCTAAACGCAAAGGCTGAAGACAAAAACCAAACGCCCATCATAAACGAAACAATTTTGGCCGGAGCCAATTCTGTCACTTTTGAGAGGCCAACGGGCGACATAAATAACTCCCCGGTAGAAAACATCATATAGCCCAATACCATATAAATAAACGGCACCTTGCCAGAGGCATCTGCTGCGTTGCCACTCATTGCATAAATTATGTAGCCTACACCTAAAATAAGCAAACCAAAGGCAAATTTATAAGGGGTATGTGGGTTCATCTTCTTTTTAGAAAGATAGACCCATAGCCACGAAAATAACATGGCAAATAAAATAATAAACATAGCGGTAATCGCATTGGTTTGCGAGGCATTAATCCAAACCAAATTAACATTACGGAGGGCAAATAGTGTGAGTGTACTACCTGCTAATTCATAAAACCCCCAGAAGAGCGTCATAAGCATGGTAAGCACCACAATAACCATTAAACGCTGCCTTTCTACCTTCGATACTTTCATCATGGTGTTAGCAATTACGTAAAGTATTACCACTAGAATCAACCAAAACGCATAGTCAACCAATTGCGCCTCATAGTTTATTGTACCAATAAACGGAATGGTCATCTCCCCATAATACATCATTAGCGCAATTAAAGGAACAATTGCAAATGAAATGATTGGTACTAACTGTTTTATTTTTATGCCAAATTTTTTGTGTTCCAAAGCTGCTTCGCTTGGTGCATTGCCATGGTCGCCAAAAATACCGGATTTAATACCACGCCAAAAAGTAATTACACCCAATACCATACCAATACCAGCAGCACCAAAGCCGTAATGCCAGCCATAAGTTATGCCCAACCAGCCACAAAAAAGTGGGGCTACAAACGCACCAATATTAATGCCCATGTAAAAAATGGTAAAACCAGAGTCTCTTCGGTCGTCTCCTTGCTCATAAAGTGCTCCTACAAACGTAGAAATATTGGGTTTCATAAGGCCATTGCCAACTATAAGCAAGCCGAGTGCAATAAAAAAGAGCATTTCTGTATCAAAAGCCAATACAAAATGGCCAAATGCCATCAGAATTCCCCCAAGCAAAATCGACCTTTTCAACCCAAATAATTTATCGGCCAACATTCCTCCTATTACGGGTGTGGCATAAATTAAGGCTCCATACGAAGCATAAATGGTCGAAGCAATTATATCTCTATTTTCTAAGGCTTTATAAATTTCCTCCGTCATATAAAGGATGAGCAAGGCGCGCATTCCATAGAAAGAAAAGCGTTCCCATAGCTCTGCAAAAAAAAGGTAAAATAAACCTTTGGGATGCCCAAAGAGTTGTGGGGTTTGGTTGGTGTTCATACTTGGTTAGTTAGCTTTAATAATATAATAAAAGAGCACTCGTTATGATGCTCTTTTAAAAGTTTAAGAACACTAATGTCCTCCTTCCAACACAATGTCTTCGGCACCGTGTGTTAATTTTTTTAATTTTTTAAGGAGTACTAATAGGAGTAATCCAAAACTGATGGAGAAAATAGCAATACCGGCATACACTTGTGTTTCGCCATGTTCGGCTGAGGACTCTCCAAGTAAACCTGCTACTTTATTTCCTAAGCCCGTCATAGCAAAATACAAGCCCATCATAATAGAGCCGTATCTCACAGGTGCTAGTTTTGTTACAAATGACAATGCAACAGGTGATGAACTTAACTCACCAATGGTATGAAGTAGATAAGCAATTACTAGCCACCAATAGCTTACTTGACCATCAGGACCAGCTAATTTTGATGCTTGAAACATAACGATAAAGCCTAACCCCATTATAATATTTCCAACGGACATCTTAAAAATAGCCGACTCTTCTTTATTCGATTTTCTACGCTGTATCCAAAAATTGGCAACTACAATTCCAAAAATTACAATAAAAGCAGGGTTCAAACTTTGAAACTGCGAGGCTTTAGCTTCCCATAATCCAAAAATTAATTTGTCTGTTTTATTTTCAGCGAATAAATTCATTAGCCCTCCAGCCTGCTCAAATGCTCCCCAAAAAGCAATCACTATTAAAAATGAGACTAGCAGCACAATAATCCTATCACGCTCTTTGCTGTCTAGCTCTAAACGATATATATTAATTCCCATACCTAAAATAGGCCCAGTAATGACAATAAGAGTGCCATAAAGCACATAACTCCAATTGGCCGCTGCAAACCCCGAATACCCAAGGTATATGCCATAAATTGAAATAGCTGCGCTCAACATAAGTACAAGTGGTGCTTTTAACAATCGATCAATATGCCCTTCTGAGTTATCATCTTGCACAACTTCAGGCTTAATAAAATTACCCACCTCTTTTAAATACTTTTGACCAGCCATAAACTGTATTTGACCAAATAGCATTCCAATACCTGCGAGTCCAAATCCATAATGCCAACCATATACCTGACCAACCCATCCTACAATAAGGCCGGCCAATACAGAGCCGAGATTTATGCCCATGTAAAAGATAACAAACCCCTTATCTCTTCTGATATCGCCTTGCTTATACAAGCCACCCACCATCGTAGATATATTAGCCTTTAGAGCTCCCACCCCAAGTACAATTAGGCTAATGGCTATAAAGAAATAAGATTGACCTGGTATGGCCATTATGCCATGACCTAAAACTAGCAGAAAACCGCCAATCATTACCGCTTTCTTTTGACCCACAAATTTATCAGCCAAAATACCTCCAGGAATGCTCATTAGATATACCATCATTGTATAAGTTCCATATAAAGAAAGTGCTTCAACGGTTGTCCATCCAAACCCTCCTTCGTTAATGTTAGCTACTAGATAAAGTACAAAAAGACCTCTCATACCATAATAACTAAACCGTTCCCACATCTCAGTAAAAAACAACACAAGCAACCCTTTAGGGTGGCCGAATATCGTATCCGCATTATTACTTTCAGTACTCATATAGTTTAAGTTAGTTTAGTCCTGTTTGTCAGGTTTAATTTTAAAAAGCCCAAAATACTACGCTAACTTTTTTAAAGCAAGCACAAACATGATGTTTGGCATTTGATATAATAGTCAGGGTATAATATTGTAATATTTATATTTAGATGGGTGTTAAAATTATATTTAGGTGGGCATTAAACCGAAAGCTTAGTGATTAAATTTGGTCTAATCAAATATTTAAGTACTAGCTTTGTGGGCAACTTTTAACTCATTAATTAACCAAGTAATATGTTAAAAATTGAAGCAAACCCCATGGATTCTTCTTTGGAAGAACTGGGTATTAAAAATTCTAACGTTTTTTGGAATCTCTCACCAGAAAAACTAGCTACTATTTCTGTTGATAAAGGAATGGCCACCAAGGCCAGCAGTGGTGCCTTAAATGTGCACACCGGTAAATTCACTGGCAGATCACCCAAGGACAGGTTTATTGTAAAAGACGACATCACTAAAGATAGTGTATGGTGGGGCGATATTAACATCCCGTTTGATTCGGACAAATTTGATGCCTTGTACAACAAAGTTGTCGCTTATTTATCTAATAAAGATGTATATGCAAGAGATGCCTACGCCTGTGCCGACCCAAGTTATAAGCTCAACATTAGAGCCGTTACAGAACTGCCTTGGATGAATATGTTTGTGTACAATATGTTTTTAAGGCCAACTGCAGAAGAATTGGAGGATTTTACGCCTGAATGGACGATTGTTAATGCCCCAGGCTTTATGGCCAACCCAGAAGTAGATGGCACAAGGCAAGCCAATTTTGCCATTTTAAACTTTACTAGAAAAATCGCCCTTATTGGTGGCACTGGCTATACAGGTGAAATTAAAAAAGGTATATTTTCTGCTTTAAACTTCATTCTTCCTCATCAAAAAAATGTGCTACCTATGCACTGCTCAGCCAATATTGGTAAGAGTGGTGACACCGCCCTGTTTTTTGGTTTATCAGGCACAGGCAAAACTACCCTTTCTGCCGACCCTAACCGAAAATTGATTGGAGATGATGAGCACGGTTGGTCTGATACTACTGTATTTAATTTTGAAGGCGGTTGCTATGCCAAAACAATTGATTTATCAGCCGAAAAAGAACCAGACATTTTTAAGGCAATTAAATCGGGCGCCATTCTCGAAAACGTGGTTTATAAAGAAGGAACAAATCAGGTTGATTTTGAAAACAGTACAATTACTCAAAATACAAGGGTAAGTTACCCTATTTATCATATTAATAATATTGCAGAGCCTTCGATTGGCTCTGGTGCTAAAAATATTTTCTTTTTAACGGCCGATGCCTTTGGTGTATTACCTCCCATCTCTAAACTAACTCCAGCACAAGCAGCCTACCAGTTTATATCTGGTTACACGGCCAAAGTAGCAGGCACCGAAGCAGGCATTACGGAGCCGGTTACAGCCTTTTCGGCTTGTTTTGGTGCTCCTTTTATGCCATTGCACCCCACAGTATATGGCGAAATGCTAAGCAAAAAAATGCAAGAGTCAGGAGCTAACGTGTGGTTGGTAAATACGGGCTGGTCAGGCGGGCCTTACGGGGTTGGCAAACGCATGAGCTTAAAAATAACCAGGGCATTAATTACAGCAGCTCTTAATGGCGATTTAGAAAATGTGGATTATAATACCCACAAAGTATTTGGTTTAAAAATGCCAGCTACTTGCCCTAATGTACCATCAGATGTACTCCACCCCAGACTAACATGGAAGAGCGAAGATGAATATGATGACAAAGCGTATGACCTTGCTGCCCAGTTTAATAAAAACTTTGAAAAGTTCGCTGAAGGAGCCTCAGAAGAACTTTTAGCAGCAGCTCCCACAATGCGCTAATCTTTGTTTATTGCAAAACAAAAAAGGGATACTCATAATGATTATCCCTTTTTTATTCTCGTTTTTTTGCAAGCAGCAATCCTATGGCTGTTCGTTTTGCTAAGTGATAAATTAGTCGTTCTTTAGCTTGATTTTAAAATTTTGCATAACCCTTACCTATGAATAATTTTTTACGCCTCTCTTTTACCTTATTATTCATTGCGTTTTCATTTGTAAGTATTGCACAATCTGCGCAAGATTCAACTGCTGGCAATGCAACTCCTGTACAAATTACTACTTCCTCTGAGGAAGCCCAAAAAGGCGTTACTACCCCACCTACTGAAGAAAAGGTAGATGAGAAACTACTTTCCGAAGACTCAAACCTATTAATATCCATACCCAGAGGCTTACTAGGAATGGCTTCTTTAATTTTAATCGCTTATCTGTTTAGCAGTAATCGCAAGGCCATCTCCTGGCAAGTGGTATTTGTGGGCTTAGGCACACAGTTAGTACTTGCCTTCGGTATTTTAAATTTGGCTTGGGTGCGAGCAACCTTCGAGTTTTTTGGCAAAATATTTATCAAAGTGCTTGATTTTACCAGAGACGGAAGTGAGTTTTTATTTGGAGGATTATTAAATATAGATTCCTTTGGATTTATTTTTGCCCTCCAAATATTACCTACTATTATCTTTTTCTCTGCCTTAACCAGTGTATTATTCTATTTGGGCATCATTCAAAAAGTAGTGTATGGCTTGGCTTGGTTACTTACCAAAGCACTTAAAATATCAGGAGCAGAATCACTTTCAGTAGCAGGCAATATTTTCTTAGGCCAAACAGAGGCTCCCCTCCTTATTAAAGCTTATTTAGAAAAAATGAATAAGTCGGAAATACTACTGGTAATGACGGGCGGAATGGCCACCGTAGCAGGTGGTGTGCTAGCCGCCTACATTGGCTTTTTAGGTGGTGACGACCCCGTGCAGCGCCTCATTTTTGCCAAGCACTTATTGGCAGCCTCCATTATGGCAGCTCCGGGAGCCATTGTTATTTCTAAAATACTGGTACCGCAAACGGAAAAAATTGATTCTAATATTAAAATAAGTAAGCAAAATGTAGGCAGCAACTTTTTAGATGCTATGAGCAATGGAACCTCCGAAGGACTAAAGCTTGCCCTTAATGTGGGAGCTATGTTAATGGTGTTTTTTGCCTTTATAGCTATGTTCGATTACATTTTTGTTAAAGTGGGTTCAGTTACAGGATTAAATGATGCCATTGCTGGATTTACGGATGGTCAGTATAGTTCACTTTCGCTTAAATTTATTTTAGGATATTTATTTGCCCCTATTATGTGGTTGATTGGCATCGTATCGCAAGATATTACACTAGTTGGCCAGCTACTAGGAGAGAAGCTAATAGCCAGCGAGTTTGTGGGGTATCAAAGCCTTGCCACAATGAAAGCAACGGGTTCGTTTACCTCCACCAAATCCATTATTATGGCTACTTATATGCTTTGCGGGTTTGCCAATTTCGCTTCCATTGGTATTCAAATTGGAGGTATTGGCGGTTTGGCTCCCGGCCAACGAGTGTTGCTTTCTAAATACGGATTAAAAGCATTATTGGCAGGCACATTAGCATCGCTTATGTCGGCCACTATTGTGGGTATGATGATGGGGTAAAGGAAATGTGAAATAGGAAATGTGAGACTTTGCATCTCTGCGGTTCTTCTCCTCAGCGTCTTTGCGGTAGTTTTTTTAAAAACTAAAATTTTCTAAAAATTCCTTTAATTCATCTCTAAGTTCTCTCCCCTTAGGCAACTTAATATACTGTGCTAGCTTCAAATTCGTATCCAGTTCAAAATTACGAAGGTCTTGGTGTTGATCAATAAAAATAAACTCCAAGTCAGGAATCAACTCCTTAAACACATCTACCAAATCGAGTACTGAGTAATTGCTCAACGCTAAATTATAAGTACCAGAGGGCACAGCTTTGAATGGAAGCACACTCAAAACCTGAGCGATAGCCTCAATAGGCACAAATGCCCTCGATTGCTTACCACTACCTTGTATGCTTATTTTTTTAGAGAAGTTCGCTTCAAACGCAAATCGATTAATCACAGCATCAAACCGCATCGACTGATTAAAACCATACACATTTCCAGCCCTAATAATTACCGCTCTTCCTTTATCCGCCAATCGCTGTACATGTTGCTCGGCTCTTAGTTTAGAGTTTCCATAAAATGTTTTAGGATTTGGAGCAGTCGATTCATTTGCCTTTTGCTCAGAGGCGCCATACACGCTCGTGCTACTTAAATACACCAATTGCTTTACCTCCGATTCTTCCACAGCCGATACCACCTCAGCAGTACCCCAATGATTTACCTGCTCGTAAATATGAGGATCTAGGTTAGCGTAAGGTGTGGTAACTTTGGCCGCCAAATGATACACTACATCAACCCCTTTCATCGCTTTTTTGAGCGAGCGTGTGTCCAAAATATCTCCTTGAATCAGGGAAATTGAAACGTGTTCTGTTAACTTATCCCCAAGAAATAAATTATAATTTCCTCTACTTAAATTATCATAAATAACAATTTTACTAACGGTAGCTAATTGAGCCAACCGCTCCACCAAAGCAGTACCAATATAGCCTGCGCCTCCTATTATTAATATGTTCATTCGTTTTTTTTAAATTGAAGGTAAATGTCAATCTCTATTTTGTAATTTAACTCTTTAAACAATGATAGAATGAAACAATGGTAGAATGAAACAATGATAGAATATTGCACGATTCACGCATTCAATCATTGTTTCATTGCATCATTCCATCCATTAGCTCAATTATTTAATCAAATCAGTATGCAGTCCACATTCGGTTTTATTTAAGCCATACCAACGGGCTTCCCGTTCTTGCATATCCAAATCGAATTTTCGCGTACAAGGTTCACAACCAATGCTCATATAGCCTTGGGCATCTAGTGGGTGCTTTGGTAAATTATGGGCTTGTTGATAGTCATAGATTTGCTTGGCCGACCAGTCAAGCATTGGGTGAAGACGCATTGTATTATGTGGTGCTTCCTGCGTTTCTTTCATCTGGCTTCGTGTTGCACTCTGGTCAGCACGCACCCCATTTATCCACACATCGTGGGTTCTTAAAACAGAATCTAAGGGTTGTGTTTTGTTAATATAACAACAATGGTCGGGGTCAGAGGTAAACAATAGCCTACCCCCTGCATCCACCTGCATCGATTTGGGTAATTGCGATTTTAAATCGACTAAATTATCCATTCCAAATGCCTGCATTACTTCATCTCTAAAATTGATAGTTTCAGGAAAATGGTAACCTGTATTAATAAATATAACTGGAGTATGAGCATCTATTCGGCTCAACATATGCAAAAGCACCAAACTATGCGATTGAAATGAAGAGGTGATAAAGTACTTTTTTCCTTCCTCTTTAAGTTCAAGAATGTACTGTTCCAGGTTTTGGTAGTTCATTTTTTACAGAATTTAAAATGCTGGGCAAAGCTAATGCTTGAAAAGTTATAGGCGGATGAGAATTGTCATTGAATTTTAAATATTAAGAGACGCGAACGAGCTAAAATGTTTTCTTAACTTTGCACATCAATAGCAAATAAATATGCACAAACGAATTAATGGCCTACAGCATGTGGGAGTGGGTGTGCCCAACCACGCAGCCTCTTGGAAATGGTACCGTAAATTTTTTGGAATGGACATTGCCATGTTTAATGGTGAGGCCGAAGCTCCATTAATGCAAATTTATACCAAAGGCGACATTATTAATAAACGTGCAGCTATGATTTTAAACCTGCAAGGCGGATTAGCTATGGAGGTAGTTAGCCCTGTTTCGTTTACAGCAACCAATGCCGATGTTAAATTTGAATTAGGCGATTTAGGCATATTCATTGCTCAAATAAAATCGCCCAATGTGGAGAAAACCTTTGCATGGTTTAAAGAAAACAATGCAGATATTATTGGCGAAATGCAAGAATTACCTTACGGAGGAAAAACCTTTTACCTAAAAGACCCCAATGGATTATTATTCCAAATAATACCCGGTGGCGGTTGGTACACCAAATTACGCCACGTAACAGGCGGCCCCGTAGGCAGTACTGTGGGGGTATCTGATATTGATAAAGCCCTTACACTTTATGCAGACTTATTAGGATATGACAAAATTATATTTGACAAAACAGGTGTATTTAAAGATTGGAAAAATACCATACCCGGGGGCAACAAAACATTTAGACGTGTGCGGTTAACCCAAAGTAATAACCCAGGTGGCGGTTTTGCCAAAGTAATGGCCGATACTTACATTGAGTTAGCTCAAGCTATTGATTATACGCCCAAAAAGATTTATGCTGATAGATTATGGGGTGATATTGGGTTTGTTCACTTAGGGTTTGATGTGCGAGGAATGAAAGCACTTGGCAAGGATTTAGCCGAAAAAGGCTTTGGCTTTACCTGCGATACCGAAGATACGTTAGATATGGGCGGCACTACCCGCGTGCACTGCACCTATATTGAAGACCCTGATGGTACACTAATTGAGCTAATTGAAGTGTATAAGATTCCTATTATTGAGAAGCTAGGCATATTCCTAAACTTAGAAAACAGAGACCCTCTAAAGCCCCTCCCCGATTTTATGCTTAAAGCTTTAAGGTTTAGCAGAATAAAAGATTAGTTGGTTAAATACTTTGTAAAACTTAGTTTTTCTTTGTGTAACTCAGTAAAATAGCTATTGCACAAAGGTTCTCAAAGAAGCACGGAGAGGCACAAAGAAAAATAATTTTAAAATGAACTCCCTTTTGAAATCAATCACATTAACCCATAATCAATTTAACAGGTTTTCTTTTCAACCTTCACATTTCAACTTTCTTGTTTTTTATTTCCTATTTCTTTTTTTTATAAGCTGTAGCCCAGCACGTAATAACGAAGCTTTTAAAAAACTCTCAACCAAAGAGCAAAACAAATTTCAGAAATACATCATCCAAGGGCGAGACTTATATAAAGCCAATTGTATTTTCTGCCATCAAGCAGATGGGTTAGGAGTTAAAAAATTAATCCCTCCCCTAGCAGGATCGGATTACCTTAAGGTTAACCAAAAGCAAACAGCACTGCTTATCAAAAACGGCTCAACGACACCCATTACTGTTAATGGAATTTCGTACAGCCCCACGATGCCTGCGCACGCTCATTTAACCAATCTTGAAATAGCTGAACTAATGACCTACATCAATAATAGCTGGGGCAATGAATTTGGCTTTGTGGATGGAAAGTATGTTTCTACCCTTTTAGAATAAATTATTTTTAATAAAAATCCCTATTAATCCATTCGTTTCGACACTATTTTTTGCCCTTCAGCAATTGAAGTTTCAAAAAGCGAATCTACTTCCTGAATCATTCTTAGTTGCGAATCAAAATATAGCAATGTTATCGAATCCTGCTCAACCCGATAAGCGATGTCGAAATTATGCATCCAATCCCACATCGCTTTATCAGCAGAATACAGTTGATTAATTGCATTTAATGTGTTAGATAATTGAGCTGTATCACTGCTATCTTTAGCCATCACCTCTAACGTTTTTTTTACTTTTAACAATTTACCCATATCAAGCATTAACTTATCGTGCAGTTCTATGGTTTGCGATTTAACCGTTTCTATATCAATATTATAACTATTTTTTTTAGAATTAAGGCTGCAAGCTATCGTTATATTCAATAACGATAATACCAATATTATTTTCCTCATAACTAGTCTATTTACAGCAAATTAAACAATTTTAAAAAAATAAAACGACACAAATTGCTTTTTTTATAATCTTATAATGATTTAATTACCTTTTGTTAATACAGTGTTTGCAAAAAATTAAGATAAATATTACTTTTCCAACACCATCAAGTCACCCTTTCTATGGTCAAACATACAAAAGAGGCTCATAAACCAAAATTTATTCTATGAAAAAGTGGATTCTATTAGTTACTTTAGTTAGTACCGTATTAACTAACACTACCTATGCGCAATCGAATGAAATACTAACACTGGAAAAAGGCATCTACCTTGTTGTTGGCTCATTTCAAAATAAAACTAATGCCTTAAATTTTAAAAATAAACTAAAAGAGCAAGATAGGGATGCAAAAATATCTTTCTCAGACAAAACAAGGTTTTATTATGTGCATATAAAATCTTTTAAATCGGTAGATGAAGCCATACCTATGGTGAAACCCACAAGAGAAAATACGCCTTTTGCCGATGCTTGGGTGCTAGCGTATTCGCCCAACTCAGGAATGACAGCCATAAGCAGCATTCCAACCAATGAAAATACAGAGGAAGAGGACGGTCAAGAAGAGTTCGCCTCTCACAATCAAAAAGTAGCAAGTACAGACCTTGCGATTGTAAGCCCAGCTATCTTATCATCAGATACCCCTAAAACGAAGGTGGAACTACAGGAAGTTGAACTAAAAAAATACGCTCCTGAGCTATTTATCACAAATAAAAACCAATACAAAATTATTTTTAACACCTTTAATTTTGTAACGCTCTCAAAAGTTACTGGTAAAGTAAACATTATAGACCCAGACCGTTTAAAAATAATTCGGTTAGCAAGAGCCCATGAAGTTACCTATGTTAACGAGCCGCATAACCAATCGAACTCTCTTGAATTTATAGCTGATATTTTTGGCTATAAAAAAGCACAACACGATTTAAAGCTTAGCGAAGAAATGAGTGACGACACGAAAGCTTTTTTGCACGTTAAAGGAGATACCCTTGTGATGGATTTTCCTCTTAAACGATATGAAAAAGGAGATGTAGCCATTATGTATAATGTATTTTTTTATAAAGATGCAGCCATTATGAAACCTGAATCTCAATTTGAATTAAATAGTTTACTCGAGTTATTGCAAGAAAAATCTAGTTATAATATTAGGATTAGTGGCCATACCAATGGCAATGCTTCTGGTAAAATAATTGAAATAGACAGTGAAGTACCCGAGTACTTCTCACTAAGCCAAGCCACCAAAGAAAAGAATGGCTCCGCCAAAAAATTATCTTTAAAAAGAGCCGAAATTATTCAAAAATACCTTATCAATAATGGCATAGCAGCAGCCCGAATGGAAGTTAAAGGCTTTGGAGGTAAAATGCCAATTTATGATAAGTTCGATCGCCTTGCAGCTAGAAATGTGAGGGTAGAAATTGAAATATTGCAGTAACTAATACATTAAGCTATCATTCAGGTTACAATTGCTGTTTTTATGCCATTAATTTAAAATTAGTAGCTTAGTATTTATGAAACCATCTATCCTGTTATTCCTGCTTTTTGCAGGAACTTTACCAATTTATGCTCAACCTGCAAACGATAATTTTGCAGATGCGATAGACGTACCTGGTATTATTAATAGTTGTTCCAGTGATGCACAGTCTATACTACTATTGCCGCTACACCAGACCTTAGTGCTGGTTCGTGCTGAAATCATACAAAATGTTTGGTTCTCTTTTGTGGCTATTACTACCACTATAAAAGTTACCGTTGACATTGATTGGTGGAACTAAAGGAAACCAGCAACGTACGCATTTTAAAAATTGTAACGGATAAAGCTACTTACCACCGAAAAATTATCAAAAATTAGCACCTTTTAGCTCCACGTAGCAACATTCAAATATTTTATTGTTTTTATTGTATGTTTTAGCATAAAAACTACGTATTTTTACTAATTACTTCTATACCGCTAAAACTATGAAATGTAAATTTAGATGCATTGCCCTATTAACCACATTTACATGGCTAATAATTCCATTGGCTAAAGCCCAACAAGATGCAATCATGAGCCAATATATGTTTAATCAATTGGTCTTTAATCCATCTTATGCTGGTATTAACAACGTTGCCACTTTCTCACTTAATTCGAGAAATCAATGGGGAAGTAATTTCGAAGGCAGCCCAAGTTCGCAGTTTTTTAGTGGTTCAACTTCTATTTTAGATGGTAAAGTGGGCTTAGGCACCACAATTATTTACGACAAGCTGGGTGCAAATACCAACACTCAAGCCCAGATTAGTTATGCCTATAAAATTCAGCAAGCCGATAAAACTTTTTCGTTTGGTTTACAAACTGGCATAATGAATGTTAGGGTTGATGACACCGACCTAAATTTAAAAGTAGCAGACGACCCCTTTTTTCAAGGAAATGTAGAATCGGCAACCAAAGTTAACTTTGGCGCAGGCGTTTCGTTTATGACCGATAATTATTTTATTGGGGTTTCAGTGCCAAGGCTAATGAACAGCAAGTTCGAAAGTGGAAATATAAACCTTGTGTACCAAAGGCATATTTACCTATCGGGCGCCTATATATGGCAGGTTTCGCCTAGTGTAAAGCTTAAACCCATGGTCTTATTAAAAGGAGTAAAGGGAGCTCCACTTTCGATAGATGTAAATATGAGTGCCTTAATAATGAACAAATTTTGGGTAGGCGCATTTACACGTAACCTTAACACCATTGGCGGTATGTTGCAGTTCGAATTTATGCAAGCCTATAAAATTGGGTATTCGTACGAAGTGCTAGGTAAAAGCATTTCAGGCAACGGTTTGCCCACCCACGAACTAATGCTAAGTGCCGATTTGGCACTTTTTAGTCATCAATCAATCTTTCAACGTTTTTTTTAAGCACTTATGAAGTATATAAAAATACACTTGGCAACCTTATTCTTTTTTATAAGTACACTAGCAAACGCCCAATTTATAACTACTTGGAAAACAGATAACCTAGGCAGCTCAAATAATAATCAAATTACTATACCCACAATTGGAGCAGGCTACAACTATAATGTAGATTGGGGAGATGGCACAAATGACACGGGCATTACTGGAAATATTACACATAGCTATGCAACTATCGGAACATATACAGTTGAAATTACCGGAACTTTTCCACGCATTTATTTTAATGCAGGCGGCTTTTTTGGGAGCAATACCGATTATGGCAAAATTTTAACCATAGAGCAATGGGGCACTAATGCCTGGGCATCTATGGCCAATGCTTTTAGTGGCTGTACAAATCTAAGAGTTAATGCCAGTGATACGCCAAACCTATCTGCTGTAACAGATATGAGCTATATGTTTAGAGAATGTGAAGCATTAAATGATAACTTAAATGGTTGGAATGTTTCTAATACCACTAATATGATTGGCTTATTTAGAGAAGCTTCCTCTTTCAACCAGCCATTAAATGGTTGGGATGTAAGCAATGTACAGCTCATGGATGAACTTTTTAGAGGTGCAAGCAATTTCAACCAACCACTCAATTTGTGGGACGTAGGGCAAGTTACATCTATGGTAGAGCTTTTTTTTATTGCCTCTACCTTTAACCAAGATATTGGAATGTGGAATGTTAGCAATGTAGCTAATATGAGGTTAATGTTTGCAGGTGCTTCAGTTTTTAACCAAAATATAAGCTTTAAGCCAGGCGGTGCAAATGATGGAAATGATGCTTGGAACACAGCCAATGTAACCAATATGAATCAAATGTTAGCTGGTACTGAAGATTTTGACCAACCCATAGGCAATTGGAATACAAGTAACCTGAACGATCTTGGTGCCATGTTTGCAAGCGCACATTCGTTTAACCAAAATATTACTGGATGGGATTTAACTAATGTAACAAGTTTAAGAGGGCTGTTTAGAGATGCTACTGCCTTTAATCAAGATTTATCTGCATGGAATACTACCATAGGTAGCATGGTAAATTTAAGCCAAATGTTTGATGGTGCCACAGCATTTAATCAAGACCTAAGCGGATGGGATGTAAGCAATGTTACAGATATGGGAAATATGTTTTCAAATTCAACCTTTAACCCCAACATATCGGGGTGGGATGTGAGCAGCGTAGGTAGTTTTAATGGTATGTTCGAAAATAATACTGCCTTTAACCAAGATATTTCGGAGTGGGTTGTAAGCAGTGCAACCGATATGCGAGTAATGTTTTCAGGGGCGTATTCCTTTAACCAAAACTTAGGAGGATGGGATGTGAGCAACATTACATCTAACAGCATGGCCAGTATGCTTAATAACTCAGGGTTGTCTGTAGATAATTATGACAATTTGTTGATTGGGTGGGCGGCACAAGCGGTTAACCCTAACGTTAGCTTAGGTGCTAGTGGCCTATATTATTGCGCTGGAGAAGGAGCCCGAGCTCAACTAGTTACACAAGGATGGTTTATAACCGATGCAGGTACTGGCTGTATTGCTGTATTTAAAGGAAACGATACAACTGGGTCTCAAATATTTAATACCCAACCCGAAGTTATCGACTTTGGATCAATAAATATGGGCGGAACCAAATCATTAAGCTTTACTATCGAAAACCGCCTAGCAACTGATATTACCAACTTTAATGTTTCAATTTCAGGAGTAGCTTTTAGCGCAACCTCTCCCTCTACAACCATTACCCCTGGCAACCCATTGGTTATTACTATTGATTTTTCTGCCTCAATGGCAAATGTATTTAACGAAACGGTAACATTTACCTACAATCCAATTGCAGGACTCAGCAATACTTTTACGTTTGATATAACTGGGGTTGTAACAGCAGGCTCTGAACCTGAAATTGCCGTTTTTGAAGGAAATACTACGGCAGGCAATGTTATTGTAGATTCGGGTAATTTATCGTTGCCTGATGCCATTAAGGGTACAAATGCCACTACCCAAATTACCATAGAAAATAAAGGATCTGACACACTCAAAATTAGCAGTTTTTCATTACCAACAGGTTCAAAATTTTCCATTGCACCTAATACCGCTACCAACCTGCCAGTAGATTCTACGCTAACTTATACCATAACCCTTGATGCAACCACAGCAGGCTTTTTTACCGATGAGTTAGTTATTAATAATAATGATAGTACTGAGCCTACCTTTACCATTAACCTTGCGGGCACTATTTTAGGGCCAGATATTAATGTATTTGATGGGCCAAATATTTATTCCGACCCCCCAATATATGTGGGACAAGGGTATTCTATCGACTTTAAATCTGCTCTTGTAGGCACAAACATAACACGGCAGGTAGCCATAGCCAATTACGGGCTGGCAGATTTAACCATTTCAAACATTCAGGTAAATGCCCCTTTTTCTGTTTCGGTGTCTAACCTCACAATTCCGGCAATGATAGATAATACCCCCCATGTAGATACAATCGAGATTGTTTTATCAGGAATTGTACCGGGTTCTTTTAACGAGGTAATTACCATTGTAAATGATGATGACTCAAAACCTAATTTTGACTTTTTTCTAGTAGGAAATATTATAGACCCTGATGAACCTAAGGTATATTGGAGTGATAATAATGAAATTAACCGATCTAATTTAGAGGGATCCAGTTTCCAACAATACCATACCGAAACGAGTTATCAGCCTCGAGGAGTTGAAGTTGATACCTTAAATCAAATCATTTATTGGAGTAATAATTGGGGTCAGATTAAAAAAGGAAAGATAGATGCTACTGGATTAGTTGACGTAAATGATTTTATAAACGATGGAATTGATGCCCCTAGAATGATGGCAGGGTTGGCGTTAGATGTAGCAGGAGACAATATATATTGGATTAGTGTGTACGATAATATAATTAAAACAGCAAGCCTTTCTGAACTAGACCCCGCTAATGTTACAACAACTAACATAGTAACGGGGCTTAGTAACCCTATTGGCATTGCGGTAGACCCAATAGGGGGCTTCCTCTACTACACAGAAAATATTATTGATACATCTACTGGAGATAATATAGCTTCGTTACACCAGGTAAATATTGATGGCACAAACGATAATATTTTATCTACTCAAACTCTCACTGGTCAGCAATTTACTTATAACGATGTGGTGATTGATGTAGTGGCCAACAAAATTTATTGGACAGCCTCGAACAACGATATATTTAACCCAAATGGAAATATTTATGTAGGCGACTTAGCAGATGTTTCAGGAACAATAAACTCAATAACTGTTGCTAATAATTTACCTTTTGGTATTGATGTAGATGTGAAAAACAACAAAATTTATTGGACAGATAATGCTGAGTATATGAATTTTCCACCATCAACTATTAATAGTAGTGATGTAGATGGGAGTAATAAAATAGTACTACAATCAGATTTTCCTAATCTTAACTACCCTCTTTATATTGCGTTGGGTGTATCTCAACCAGCTGCTGGTTGCCAAGATCCACCCACTGCCGATGCAGGAGCAAATCAAACTGTTTGTAGCACCGACATCATTAGCTTATCAGGCATTATAGGTGGAGGAGCTAATGCCAATAACTGGACAACTTCTGGAGATGGAACATTTGGTGATGTGAATTTAAAAAATACTACCTATAACCTAGGCACTAATGATAGGAGTTTAGGCTCAGTAACATTAACTCTTATAAGCTCAGCACCAAATTGCCCCAATGCAAGTGACCCAATGGAAGTGACTATCAATTTACCCATTAGCGTTATAAATCAATCAGATACTATAAACATAACCGAATCGGCTATAATTGATGTTTTTAACGGAGGCTTTGTAAATAGTGGAGATGTAATTACAACAACCCTTAGTACACAACCACAAAAAGGCTCTGCAACAATTAATACGGATGGCACTATTCAATACACAGCCTCAACCGGAAATGTAGGAATCGATACATTTGATTTTCAAATTGAAAACCAATGCAATCAAACAGCAAGCGCTACCGTAACAATCACGATTCCTAATACACCTCCAAGTTTTAATGATGGCAACGCTACCACCATACCTGGTGTACCTATAACCATTAATATTACTGATTTAATTACCGATTTAAATGGTAATATAGATTTATCATCCATCCAAATAATTCAACAACCTGCCAGTGGCGCTCCTGCCACCTTAGATGCCAGCAATAATTTAGTGGTTGATTACACTGGAATGATATTTTTTGGAGTAGATGAAGTAGTAATTGAAGTGTGTGATGCCGATGGGGCTTGTACTACGGCCAGTATTTTTATTAATGTTGAAGCACTGCCTGTTGTAGCATTTAATGCCCTTAGCCCTAATGGGGATGGTAAACATGATTTCTTAGAGTTTCAATACATAGAAGCCTACCCTAATAATACCGTTAAGGTATTTAACCGGTGGGGAGATATTGTATTTGAAATAGAAGGCTATAATAATAATGATAATATCTTTACTGGTGTATCTAATATTGGAGGCTCAAAAGAACTGCCTACGGGCACCTATTATTATACGGTAACATACCTTTACCCGAGCGGTATTACACAAACCCTCAATGGTTTTTTTGAATTGAGAAGGTAAATAAGAGGAGAAATCATCCATAATACGAGTTCCCGTCTCAAACGAAATAGCCTTTGTATTTTGACTTAATATTTTCTACTACTGGTTACTTCTACTATAAATATAATCAAATACAAAATCAACCTAATCAGTAGTAGAACTTTTTCATTTTAACCACCAAGGGCACAAAAAACATAAAGTATTAACGAGCTTATCGCCTACCAGCAAGAAAAAGTCAGTATTTATAATGCCATATAATCCAGCACAACTTTCTTAGTCTCCACATCGGTATAAGTGATGAAAATACCATCACCAGTTTCTGCCAAAATAATCCGTGGGAAGCCAGTTTTGCGAGAAGAAGTCAGTTTTGTAACTGCGGAGCTACTACTAATTTTTCCTCCATCAATTTTAACAATCTTTAATGCTGCCTCTTCTTCGGTTTCATCCATATAACTTACATAATAAGCCCCCTCTGAGGCAATAATATCTACCCTGCCTAAATTATTTTCATCAATTAATAAGGGGTTGCTATACGTTTTACCTCCATCAGCAGAAGTAACAAATTGCACTTGAGCAACGCCTTCTTTGCTCATGGTAAACCAAACCACGCCAAGCTCCTCTCCATTTATAATGGCACGTGGCCCATTTACCGGGCAACCCGGAATATGCCATTCATCGGCAAATATAATTTGAGGCTGAACGAGTGTTCCTTCATTATTAAAATTAACGGCTGCAATATCCCTTATTTCCTCATCGGTTCTATCTCGGTATAAGGCAATAAAATTATCGTTGCCCGTGTTTAGCATCGTAGTTTGGCAGCAAGTGCAGGTATTATCGTCTAAAATAGCACGATTGGAAATACTGCCATCAAAATCTAAATGGGCCGATCGTACTGTAAAAATGGGGCTGTCTTCTGTGGCCAAACGGCCATCTAACCACATTAATTGAAATCCGTTTTTGGCAGGCACCGCTGAAACAAACCCGTGCTCGGTAAGGGTACTATCGCTATGTAAGCGTTGTGGGGTAGTCCAAGTTCCCCCCTCATCTGCCGATTGCATCACCATTACATCATAAGCAAATGTATCGGGGTTGTTCATTTGTAAAAACCACGCTACCCAGTTTTTACCATTGGTTTGAATACCCGGAAAGTCGGCCCAATTGGTTAACACACCCTTGCCTGACACCAAGGTTTTGGATGCCAACCAATTACTGTTTTTATACACCGAAAATTTGAGTGTTGCTACTTTATCGTTTTTTTCGAGCCAGCTCAAACCCATATTCCCAGTTTGGGTTGTAAAAAAGG
>JALSJD010000089.1 GCA_026989535.1 Cyclobacteriaceae bacterium | reverse complement strand
CCTAAATCAAAAACAGAGGCATTTGAGCGCATTAACTTAAAACTATATTGATGTTTGGATTCAAACTTTTTAATCTTTTCAACATCTTCATCAGAAGCCACAATAAACACCACGTTTTGGTCTCTTAATTGACTATTGGCTTCGCTTATCGAGGGCATCTCTTTAATGCAAGGCTTACACCAAGTAGCCCAAAAGTTTACAAATACCAGTTTCCCTTTAGTATCATCCCAGTTAAATTTATTGCCTTCTAAATCTTCAAAGTTAAATTTTTCGATGAGCGACATTTCTTTTGTACTCGACTGGTCGGTTTCGGCTACTTCTTCGGTTTCTGTTGAACCAGCTCCACAAGCCATTATAAAAAATAGACCTATCAAAAAAACACCTATTCGTTTTACATTTCTTATTTTAACTTTCATATTTCTCATTTGATAATTGGCTTAATTTCCTCCACCATCTCTACACAATCGCCCGAATTATTTCCTATAAAAGGATTTTTACTCTGCTTTGATAGCGAAAACCAAAAAACCTCTTTTTCGTCAAATTCGTTTTTGCATTTAAATGTATAAATAGGATAATCGTTTATAATGCTTTGCTCCAAATACAATGGTATTACCATTCCGAACTGTTCTAAAATAGCACGTTGATCGTAGGATGATGAAGCCTCAGCCATTAAAGTACCCATTCCTGTAAGGGCAAGCTTTACTCCTGTATCAGAGGTTGCTTTCGAAACTTCCAGTCCGTAAGTGCGTGCTTTTTCAAAATCATCCTTTATTAAAGCTTCTACGATAGAAAAGTAAGGCGTAAGTATAGGGTCATAATTTTCATCCACAACCTCTTCCACCTTTTTTTCTTGGGTAGAAGAAGTACAACCAACACCAATAAGAAACAATACTAAAAAAGTCAGTTTTTGCGTCATATCACTTTTGTTTCTAGCTTTTCTAAATGGCGAATATCATTCTCTTTTTCCAAAGCAAACCTACCATTCGTATAATTTAGCTGATATAAGCAAAGGTTAGTATGTGTAAATTGATCCATGGTAGCCAGAGGCAATTTTAACAGTTGTGTTAAAAAAATGCGTAACGCCCTACCGTGCATGCAAATTAAAATGTTAGATTCATCTGCTGTTTTAATTATATCAATCACTGCCTGCTGTCTATCGGCTACTTCATCTGGGCTTTCCCCTTCATCAATCGCTAAAGAAGTTTCTCCATTTGCCCACCTTTCTGTTATTCGCTTAAAAAATAATTTATCTTCGTACCCTGCTTCTACTCCTTCGTAAACGCCCCAACAAATTTCATCTAACCCTGCCAGTTTAGTTTGTGGTAAGCCATCTGCAATAAACGAGGCAACGGATTCCGTTGTTCTTTTTAACATAGAGGTATAAATCACCTCAAATCCTTCGTTCTTATACGCATTATAAAAAGCTTGAGCCTGCACTCTTCCCCTCTCATTGATGGAAGCATCAATGCCTTTGCCTTGCACAATACTCTTTAAATTATAGTCCGTTTGCCCATGACGAACAATATATATTTTTTTTGTCTTCAATTTCTAGGTAGATTTGAACTCCTGCCTACTGTAAGCAGGATTAAATAGCAAATTAAAACATTTTTAATCATTCCAAATTGATTCCGATAGATATAACTCCCGAACAATTAAATAAAGGCTTAAAAAATAACTTAGGAAGCCACTTAGGTATTGAGTTTTTAGAGGTTTCTCCTCAATTAATAAAAGCAAAAATGCCCGTTGACCACCGCACTGTTCAGCCATTTGGAATATTGCATGGAGGCGCATCTGTTGTGTTGGCCGAAACCTTGGGTTCCATTGCTGCACAAATGAATATTGACCAAGAAAATTTTATGGCGGTTGGGCTGGATATTAATGCCAATCATATCCGCTCGGTGCGAAGTGGGTTTGTGTATGGGGTAACCAAACCAATTCATATTGGTAGAAGTACGCACGTGTGGGAAATTAACATTACCAACGAAGAAGACAAGCTAATTTGTGTAAGTAGATTAACCATATCGGTGATTGCAAAAAAATAGCTATGGAAGAAACCAAATCGAATAGTAAAGCGGTATTGCCATACACGAATAAACAATTAGCCAAGGATATTAATAGCTGGGCAAATTGGGCAGTTGCCAATAATCAGAATATAGCCTTGTACCGAAAACCCGGGCAAAACCCAATGTTACTGTTAGATGGCAACGCTTTAACCAGCATAGAAACCCCCATTGAGAACCTCCCCAAAGGTTTTGTTTTTGCCAATTATGCAGGTAGCTTATGGCATTTAGAAGCTACGCATACGGTAGAATTTATAGACTTAGAGCATCCTAATTTGCCCATTAATAATGAGGAAACAAATACCTCTTGGGCGTATTACACCACTGCAAACGAACAAGAATCAACTTCTAAAAAAGCCTATACAAAGGCAGTTCAAGAAGGAATAAATACTATTAAATCGAGCGGCCTGAACAAAGTAGTTCCTTCTAAAATAAAGCTACACAAATTGGCAATTGATTTTTCGCTTGCCGAAGCTTTTGCAAAACTATGCAGCAAGTACCCTTCGGCTTTTGTATCGGTAATTTCCACCAAAGAGTTTGGCACTTGGCTTACCGCCACACCAGAACTACTCATAAACGTAAATGCAGATGGCATTTTTGAAACGATGGCTTTAGCGGGTACGCAAAAAAATAACCCGGATAAACCATTGCACGAGGTAGCCTGGGTAGATAAAGACATTGAAGAACAAGCAATGGTAAGCCGTTATATTATCAATAGGTTTAAAGAAATTAGATTGCGCGATTTTGTTGAAGAAGGGCCAATGACCGTAAGAGCAGGCAACTTAAACCATTTATGTACCACTTTTAAGGTAGATACCAAAGCCACCGAGTTTCAAAATTTAGGAGGAGTAATGCTCAATTTATTGCACCCAACTTCTGCGGTTTGTGGAATGCCCAAAGAACCTGCCTTAGCCTTTATTGAAAAAACGGAAGCCCACGACCGCAAATTTTACACAGGCTATTTAGGCCCTGTAAATAGTAATAACGAAACCTCTTTATATGTAAATTTAAGATGCATGGAGTTGTTTAAAGCCAACGCCAATCTATTTGCAGGTGCAGGTGTAACTGCCATTTCGAACCCCGAAAAGGAGTGGAACGAAACGGAACTTAAATTTAATACCTTACTAAATATTATTGGATAAAAGTGAACTACGCACCCATTTATAATATTGCAGAAATTTGCCATCAGCTTGGCGTAAGCGATGCGGTGCTATCACCTGGCTCTCGAAATGCCCCACTCCTTATTAGCTTTAATCGGCATCCTAAAATAAAAACCTATGTAATAAACGATGAGCGTTCAGCTGCTTTTATAGCCTTAGGTATGGCGCAAAAGTCCAAACTACCTGTGGTGCTTATTGCCACTTCGGGGAGTGCAGCCTATAATTATGCTCCTGCGGTTGCAGAGGCATTTTTTCAACAAATTCCACTCATTATTCTAACGGCAGACCGCCCACAAGAATGGATTGATCAAAAAGATGGGCAAACCATTTACCAGCAAAATATTTACGGAAACCACGTAAAAAAAAGTTTCCAATGCCCCGTTGACATTGATAATAAAGAGGCTGCTTGGCATTTTGAAAGAACGTTTTCCGATGCCATTAATTTAGCCGATGATGGAGCCAAAGGCCCTGTGCATATCAACATTCCTTTTAGAGAACCATTTTATCCTAACAAGGATGCTAAGCCCTCTTATAAAACTGCTAAAACCATTCATAAGTCATTTATTACTAAGCAATTATCAAATGCGGACTGGGCTAATTTGGTAGATGAATGGAACCTGTACTCCAAACGATTAATTGTGGTTGGGCAACATCACCTATCTACCGAACTATTATTAATTTTAGGCGAACTCAAAGCCAAAAAACATATCCCTGTTATTGGCGGCATTCTCTCTAATATGCACGCCACCCCCGAGCTTATTAAATCGCACGATATTTTTATAGATGCGCTGCCAGAGGCTCAATTAACTGAGTTGCAACCCGAACTGCTAATTACCTTTGGTGCTTCTGTTTTATCAAAAAGCTTAAAAAAGTATTTGCGCACGCATAAACCCAAAGCGCATTGGCATATTCAGCAAGATGGAATGGTATCCGATACATTTCAATCCTTAACTCGTATAATACCTGTTACTCCCATTAACTTTTTTAATAGCATAAAGGATATCGTTAAAAAAAGCCATTTTGACTATAGCCAAAATTGGCTGAGTTATCAAAATAAGAGTAGAAAATTTGTGGAGGATTTCCACACCACAGAGGTGTTTAATGAGTTTACCACCCTACATACTATTCTCACCAATTTACCCATGAGCTGCGATGTTCATTTTGCTAATAGCATGACGGTGCGCTATGCCAATATTATTGGTCTTAGCCACTCTTACCGACAAATTGAACTATTTTGCAACCGAGGCACCAGCGGTATTGATGGCAGTACAAGCACCGCTTTGGGGGCTGCGCTAAAAGCAAAAAAAACCACCTTGCTTATAACGGGTGATATGGCTTTTTTTTATGATAGAAATGCTTTTTGGCATCATCATATCCCTCCTAATTTGCGCGTTATCGTGCTTAATAACCACGGAGGTGGTATTTTCGATTTAATAGATGGGCCAAACAAGCTACCTGAAAAAGAGGAATTTTTTATTACCAAACAAGATTTAAAAGCGAAGAATTTAGCAGAAGAATTTGGCATTACGTATTATCATTGCGCTTCTATTGGAGGCTTATCGAATGGCCTTAATAAATTTTGGGTGCAAGATGGCCATCCTAAGATTTTGGAGATAGAATCGTTTATAGATGTAAACACACAAGTATTTAAGAATTTTAAAAAACAAGCAAAAAAATTATGGAATCAACCTACTCTTGGAAAAGCATAAAAGAATACAAAGAAATTCTCTTTGATATTTTTGAAGGAATTGCAAGAATAAGCATTAACCGCCCTCAGGTGCATAACGCATTTACGCCACTAACAGTAAGCGAAATGATTGATGCAATGAACTACTGCCGTGATAGTGAAGATGTGCGTGTAATTGTGTTTACGGGCGTTGGTGATAAAGCATTTTGCAGTGGTGGCGACCAAAGCGTACGAGGCCACGGAGGCTATGTAGGCAAAGACACCGTACCTCGACTAAATGTACTCGACCTTCAAAAGCAAATAAGGTCTATTCCTAAGCCGGTTATTGCAGCCGTTGCCGGTTGGGCCATTGGTGGTGGGCATGTGCTACACGTAGTGTGTGATTTAACCATTGCAGCCGAAAATGCTCGATTTGGGCAAACGGGCCCTAAAGTAGGCAGTTTTGATGGCGGCTTTGGAGCCAGTTACTTAGCTCGAAGTGTAGGTCAAAAGAAAGCACGCGAAATCTGGTATTTATGCGACCAATACAATGCTGAGGAAGCCTTAGATATGGGCTTGATAAATAAAGTGGTTCCGTTAGATCAGTTGGAGAATGAGTATGTGGCTTGGTCGAAGAAAATGATTAAGAGAAGCCCCCTTGCTCTAAGAATGCTAAAAAGCTCGTTTAATGCAGAGTTGGATGGGCAAGCAGGTATTCAAGAATTAGCAGGAAATGCTACCTTGCTCTATTATTTATCAGAAGAAGCCAAAGAAGGTCGCAATGCCTTTGTTGAAAAGCGAGACCCTGATTTTGATAAGTTTCCGAAATTTCCGTAGGTAATTAACCACAGAGAACACAAAGAAGACACAAAGGACACAGATAAACTTACTTTGCACGGAACTCTGCGCCCTTTGTGGTTAAAATTTATTATTGAAATGCAAAAGCCTAATTTTGATGCCGTAGGTAATTAACCACGGAGAACACAAAGAAGGCACGAAGGACACAGATAAACTTACTTTGCACGGAACTCTGTAACCTCTGTGTATTCTTTGCGCCCTCTGTGGTTAAAATTTATTATTGAAATGCAAAAGCCTAATTTTGATACCGCAGACAATTAACCACGGAGAACACAAAGAAGGCACGAAGGACACAGATAAACTTACTTTGCACGGAACTCTGTAACCTCTGTGTATTCTTTGCGCCCTCTGTGGTTAAAATTTATTATTGAAATGCAAAAGCCTAATTTTGATACCGCAGACAATTAACCACGGAGAACACAAAGAAGGCACAAAGGACACAATGAAACTTACACTGCACGAACTCTGTAACCTCTGTGTATTCTTTGTGAGCTTTGTGGTTAAAATTTATTATTGAAAAGCAAGAGCCTAATTTTGATGCCGTAGATAATTAACCACGGAGAACACAGATAAACTTACGTAGTGATGACCGAAAATGATATTGCAACAAAAATTATAGGCTGTGCCATTGATGTGCATAAAGCATTAGGCCCTGGACTTCTTGAAAGTGCTTACCAAGAATGTTTATATTATAAGCTAAAACAATCGGATTTATTGGTTGTAAAAGAAAAAACAATGCCTCTCATATTTGAAGATGTAAAGCTTGATTGTGGATATCGTATTGATTTATTGGTGGAAAATAAAGTGGTAATTGAACTCAAAAGTGTAGAAGCCTTAAATGATGTTCACTTAGCACAAACTCTTACCTATATGAAATTAGGAGATTACAAATTAGGCCTTCTCATAAATTTCAATGTTACCTTGCTAAAAAATGGCATAAAACGTGTAATTAACGGAACATTATAACCTCTGTGTATTCTTTGTGCCCTCTGTGGTTAAAATTTATTTTGAATGACCCCAACTTCGCTCCTATTAAATAATAAAACATATTCCTATGAGCAGATTAGGACAGGAGATTACGCAACCAATTCTGTTTTTGAGAAAACGACCTTAACCTTTTGCCAGCAATGGCTCAATGCCCAGCAAGAGTTTGCGCAACAAACTTCTGGCTCAACAGGCAAACCCAAAACTATCAGCATTACAAGAGCACAAATGCAGCTTAGTGCCAAGCTAACCGTTAAAGCATTAAAACTTAAACCGAAGAGTATTGCCCTTGTTTGCATAGATACCGCTTACATTGGGGGCAAAATGATGCTTGTTCGAGCGTTGGAGCATCAACTTCAATTAGTTATTAAAGAGCCCTCATCGAACCCTTTAAAAGAAATGGAGCAGCAATTTGATTTTGCAGCAATGGTGCCTTTGCAATTTGAAAACACGCTTAAATTTTACCCCAATAAAATACAAAATTGCAGCGCCATCATACTTGGGGGTGCACCCGTTAGTCAGTCTCTAGCCAACCAAATAGCACAACTTAATATCCCTGTTTTTAGCACGTATGGCATGACCGAAACGGTTTCGCATATTGCGCTAAAACGACTGTCTCAACCGAAAGAAAAGTATTTTAAAATAATTGGCGACACAAAAATTGGCATTAATAACCAAAAACAATTAGTAATTACAGGTGCAATTACTAACAAACAAAAACTCATCACAAACGACCGAGTAAAACTAATTTCATCCAATCAGTTTGAATGGTTAGGTCGGGCAGACAATGTTATAAATAGTGGTGGAATAAAAATACAATTAGAAGAAATTGAAAGGCCAATTGAACATTATTTTGAAAAGCTAAATATCAAAAATAGATTTTTCTTATATGGGATTCCTGATGATTACTTAGGCACTAAACTCATACTTTGCATTGAAAGCGAAAATGTAATTAATCTAATAAGTGAAATGGATTTTTCCTTAATTGAGATAGACAAACGGAGGCATCCGAAAGAAATCATTTACATAAACAGCTTTGTTAAAACCAACGCTGGAAAAATAAATAGAAGAAGTAGCTTCCAAAACCGTTGAAAAAAGAGCTGTTTTTTAGAGACACTATTTATTTTTTTGTGCCATAGGGCGCAAAAGCGAGAAGTATCCTATCTTAGCAGCAAACAACAAAGTTATGTCAGATTCATACGATGATATTTTTGAAAAAAATAGAAAATGGGCTTCTATCAAAAAAATTGAAGATCCTGAGTTTTTCACAAATCTAGCCAAACAACAAAATCCTGAGTTTTTGTTTATTGGCTGCTCTGATAGCCGAGTGCCAGCCAATACACTAACAAGTACAAACCCTGGAGAAATGTTTGTTCATCGTAACATTGCCAATGTGGTGGCTAATACGGATATGAACGTTATGACTGTAATTCAGTATGCCGTTCAGGAATTAAAAGTAAAGCATATCGTTGTTTGTGGGCATTATGGCTGTGGAGGAGTACAAGCGGCTATGAAGAAACAATCACTTGGCCTATTGGATAAATGGCTAAAAAACATCAGAGATGTGTATAGAATCCATCGAGAAGAATTAGCTAATATTAAAAAGTTTAAAGACAAATTTGACAGATTGGTTGAACTCAATGTAGAAGAACAATGCATAAATGTTATTAAAACTAATTTTGTGCTAGACAGCTATTCAGAAAACGGATACCCAAAAGTACATGGTTGGGTATATGATATTAGTAATGGCACATTGAAAGACCTTAAACTTGATTTTCCAAAAATTTTAGAAAATTTAAAAGAAATTTATCACCTTTCTGACAATATTCTGGCTAAAAAATAATTGTTAGCCAGAAGGTGTCCTAAGTAGCTCCTCAATGGAATCTTGGCCAATCGGCTTTACCAAACTTCCCTTAAATACTTTGTAATATTTATGCAATAAGCATGGATTTTCATCGGAACACTCTTTTAGTCCTAAAATGCATTTGTCAAACACATTATACCCTTCAATACAAATAACAACATCAATTAAAGGCCGGTTCATATTTTCTTTGCTCAAATAAAAGCCCCCACCCCTGCCCTTTGTCGAAGATATTACCCCCCCTTTTGACAGTTGCTGCATTATTTTACTCAAAAAAGGCTGAGGTATATCAAGCTCTTTAGCCAAATTTGCAACTGACAATTTTTCATCACCATGATGATTTAATAAATATTCAATGGTGCGAATCGCATACTTCGTAGAGTTTGAAAACATGATATAAATCAGTTAAACAAGTTGCAAAAATCAGCAAATTTTATTAGGATAAAAATATCTTATTATCTTAAATTTGCACAAATTAAACATACTAACATGTACAATCACAAATTAAGCACCCTTATTTTATTATGTCTCGCCTTTTTCGCCACCTCTTGCGGAGGTGGTTCATCAGAAAAATCAGAAAGCGAAACTGTTGCAGAAGCTCCTAAAGCCCCAATGACATTGGAAGAAGCCGAAAAAGGCTGGGAAACCAATAATGGAGTAGGCCCTGTTAAAAGTCTAGAACTTCCTGCGGAGATTGATCAAGCACTTGCCGATGCTGGTAAAGTAATTTACGAGGCTAAGTGTACTGCTTGCCATAAAATTGAAAAGCGGTTTATTGGGCCTTCTCCAAAAGGAATAATGGAAAGAAGAACCGCTGCTTGGGTCATGAATATGATTCTTGACCCAGAGGGGATGGTAAAAGAAGACCCAATTGCCCGACAACTGCTTATTAAATTTAGTGCCCCCATGGCCAACCAAAGCTTAACAGAAGACGATGCGCGAGCCGTGGTGGAATATTTTAGAACACTCTAATCTAATACATATATGAAAACCACAATTTACAGCCTGTTTGTTGCAGGAGTACTATTGATTTTTAGTGCGTGCACAAGCAGCGAAACACAAGAAGGGGATACAGAATCCTCTAATGCTACAGCTGATAATACACCCTTAGGGCAAGCATCAGTTGTAGATAACGAATCGGATCCTAATATTTTGCAAGTGGCAATTGGATCTCCTGACCACACTACGTTGGTAGCTGCAGTACAAGCAGCTAAAATTGAGCATATATTGGTTAATGCAGGTCCATTAACTGTTTTTGCACCTACTAATGCAGCGTTCGACAAATTACCAGAAGGTACTGTTGACACATTACTTAAGCCAGAAAATGTAGGCGACTTAGCTACTATCTTAACTAGGCATGCGGCTCCAGGATCTTACAACATTGAAGCTTTAAAAAAAGAAGCCCGCAAAGGAAGAAAGCTTTACATGGCAACTGGAGACTACTTTGAAGTTACCGTTGACGGAGATGACGTTTTTGTAAATGGAGTTAAAGTATTAGCCTCCATTCAAACAGCAAACGGTATTGTAAATGTAGTTGATGAGGTTCTTTTACCTAAATCAGAATAACTCTAACTTAATATAAAATGAAACTAACAAAATATTTATTTGCAGCAGCTTTAGCGGGAGTAGCACTTTCGTTTACGAGTTGCGACAATGCTAAAAAAGAAAGCAAAGGAGCCTTAGGAGGAAACCTCGCAGAACGCTCATTTGTAGCTCCTGGTGAGCACGATGAATTTTACGGATTTATTTCTGGTGGATTTAGTGGCCAGTTATCGGTAATTGGATTGCCTTCTGGACGAATTTTTAAAGTTATCCCTGTTTTTTCTGTAGATGGCGAAAAAGCCTATGGTTTTAACGAAGAAACCAAACCTATGCTAAACACGTCTTATGGTTTTATTCCTTGGGATGACTCGCATCACCCTGATATTTCTCAAACAAACGGAGTATTAGACGGAAGATGGGTATTTATTAATGCCAATAACACCCCTCGTATAGCCCGAATTAGCTTAGAAACTTTTGAAACGGTAGAGATAATTGAGATTCCTAATAGTGCCGGTAACCATAGTTCTTCGTATGTTACTGATAATACAGAGTATGTAATTGCAGGTACTCGTTTTGGTGTACCTGTTCCTCAACGTGATATGCCCATTAATGAGTACAAAGGAAATTTTAAAGGTGCATTATCATTTTTAAAAGTTGACCCTGAAACAGGGCAGATGGACCTTTCATTTCAGATTATGATGCCAGGATTTAACTATGACAAAGCGCACCCCGGTAGAGGAAAATCGCATGGATGGTTCTTTTATACAACTTATAATACAGAAGAAGCGCACACGCTGCTAGAAGTAAATGCTTCTCAAAACGATAAAGATTATATTGCTGCTATAAATTGGAAAAAAATTGAAGAATTTGTTGCCAACGGTGGAGGTACAAAAATGAAAACTAAGTACGCTCACAATATTTACAGCGATGAAACACATATGGCAACCTCTACGATGAAAACTGAAGTTTTAACAGTTGACCCAAAAGATGTTCCTGGAGCTATTTATTTCTTGCCCACACCAAAATCGCCTCACGGGTGCGATGTTGATCCATCGGGTGAGTATATTGTGGGTAGTGGAAAACTTTCTGCTAATTTAACAGTACACTCCTTTACAAAAATGCTTGATGCCATTGAAAATGAAAAGTTTGCTGGAGATGCATACGGTATTCCAATTCTTAACTTCGAAGATATATTAGCTGGTACGGTAGTTCAGCCAGGACTAGGTCCACTACATACAGAGTTTGATGGTAAAGGAAACGCTTATACTACTTTCTTTATTTCTTCAGAAGTGGTTAAATGGAAATTGGGAACTTGGGAAGTAATTGACAGAAAACCTACTTATTACTCAGTAGGGCACTTAATGATTCCTGGTGGTAATTCTCAAAAACCATTTGGTAAGTACCTAGTGGCTATGAACAAGATAACAAAAGATCGTTATTTACCAACGGGTCCTGAGGTTACGCAATCGGCTCAACTTTATGACATTACAGGTGAAAAAATGGAGTTACTATTAGATTTCCCTACAGTAGGCGAACCCCACTATGCAGCTGGCATTCCTGCTGATTTGGTTGCACCACATTCTAAAAAATATTTTAAACTAGAAGACAACAAGCACCCTTATGCGACCCTAAGCGAAAAAGATGCTAAAGTTGTTAGAGATGGCAACACGGTTCATATTTATATGACTATGATACGTAGCCATTTTGCCCCTGATAATATTGAAGGAATTCAAGAAGGCGACAGGGTTTATTTCCACGTTACAAACTTGGAACAAGACTATGATGTGCCTCACGGTATCAGTATGATAGGTGCCCAAACCTCTGAACTTTTGATTATGCCTGGCCAAACCGAAACGTTTGTTTGGGAAGCAAAAAATCAAGGGGTATGGCCATTCTATTGCACTGATTTTTGTTCAGCACTACATCAGGAAATGCAAGGGTATGTTCGCGTTTCTCCTAAAGGATCTGATGTTCCTTTAAAATGGTCATTAGACGATGAATAGTTAGAACAAGAATGTTAGTATGTGATATAAGGCGTCATTTTTAGTTACTAAATCTGACGCCTTTGTCCTTTTTTTTATACCTCTCATTTTTTATATATTATCTTTATTGCTATGAAAAAGTCTAAAATCATTATGGTACTTGGAGCATTTCTACTGCTCTCACTTTTTGTGTTTCCACTTTGGAACATCACCTTAGAAGCTCCTCAATACCCAGAACCCATTGGAATGGATATTTGGATTAATAAAATTGCTGACCATAACCCAAATGATATTCAAAACATAAATTTAATGAACCATTATGTGGGAATGAAGGAAATACCTGAACATATGCCTGAGTTTGATATTTTTCCGATTGTAATTGGGGCAATGAGCTTGATTGGAATGATAATAGGGCTTATTGGGAAAAAAAGCCTTTATATTACTTGGTTTGTGGTTATGTCAATTTTAGGTACAGCTGGCATGTATGATTTTTATGCTTGGGAATACGAATACGGACACAACCTTAACCCCAAGGCAGCCATTAAATTTACCGATGAAAATGGAAACCCTTTGGCCTATCAGCCTCCACTAATTGGCAATAAAACTATTCTAAACTTTAAAGCTAAATCATGGCCAATGACAGGCGCCTATTTAATGTTTATAGGTATGGGTTTATCGGTAGTAGCTTTTTATGTGGATAAAAAGGAGGAAGCAAATTCTTAATAAAATGAAACACACTACTTCTGTTATCATCCTTTTTTTTATAACTATTTTTTCCTGCTCAGTAGAGTCCGAAAAAATAAACTATGGAAGCGACTCCTGCCATTTTTGCCAAATGACTATTGTAGATCAACAACATGCTTCTGAAATTGTTACAAACAAAGGCAAAGTATTTAAGTACGATGCCATTGAGTGTATGATAAATGATTTAAAGAAAAAAGAGGGTAAAGACATTGCTCTCTTTTTTGTAAACGATTACACATCGCCAGGCGCATTAATAGATGCCAAAGCTGCTACTTATTTAATCTCCCCCCAAATTAAAAGCCCAATGGGAGCCTTTCTTTCGGGGTTTAGCTCAAAAGAAGATGCGCAAGAAACTCAAAAAGAGTCTGGGGGCGAATTGTACAACTGGAACGAAGTGCAAAGCAAAATCAATTAAACTATCCCGATGCAGAGCCATCGGGGTATTATTAGGAGTTTGCTGCGCAAACAAAATTATTTCCGACCACAAGGGTCGGGGAATTAAACCAAAAGGGCTATCGCCCTGCGATTAAAAATATGAATGTATTAGATATAATAACTAAGCCTTTTAATGGGCTTACCGTAGAAAAATTGCTTAAAAATGATAGCTGTGAAACCATTCTGATTAGTATTGAAGCAGGCCACTCATTACCCAAACATACCACACCTAAAGAAACATTATTAATAATGCATCAGGGAGAAGCAGTTTTTCATATACAAGAAGAAGATATTAAGCTTACCCCAGGGGTAACATTTAAAATACCTGTTAATGTTGAGCATAGTATAGTAGCAAATACTGACTCATTAGTATTGGTTATTCGATAATAATATAGATATTAGAACAACCGCTTACATAGCTACATCTTATGAGGCAATTATTATTTGCAGCAGCCATTTTTTTATGTGCTAACACCCCAATAAACAGTGCTTTTGGCAATACACTAGAGGTATGTTCAACTTGCAAAATCACAACCATAACGGAGGCCATTGCAAAAGCCTCGCCCGGAGATACACTATTAGTAAAAAGCGGTTTTTACCAGGAAGGCGAAATTGTAATAAACAAACCTTTGGTGCTAATAGGAGTTGATAAACCAATTATTGATGGTGAGTCTAAAGCAGGTATTTTGGTAATATCAGCCGATAGCATAGTTATAAAAGGGCTTATTATACAAAATGTGGGTGTTAGTTACACCAAAGATTATGCTGCTATTCACCTATCCAGATGCAATTATTTTACCATCGAAGACAACGAGCTCCGCAATGTGTTTTTTGGAATTTTGGTTGAAAAATCTCATTTTGGCATCATACATAATAATAAGGTATCGAGTAATGCTACTAAGGAGTATAGCTCGGGCAATGGCGTGCATATTTGGCATTCTGATAATATGACTGTTACCAATAATCACCTGTCTAATTTACGTGATGGCATCTATTTTGAATTTGTAGATGAAAGCCATATTGCTAATAATATTAGCACAAACAACTTACGCTATGGGCTTCACTTTATGTTTTCTAATAACGACACGTATTATGATAATGAGTTTATAAATAATGGAGCAGGGGTGGCTGTAATGTTTTCGAAGTTTATTGGTATGAAAAGAAACCGTTTCTATAAGAACTGGGGAACAGCCTCTTTTGGGTTATTATTAAAAGAAATTTACGATGCTGAAATAGAAGATAATATTTTTGAAGAAAACACCATTGCCATTAACGTAGAAGGCTCTACCCGAATAAACTACAAAAACAATAATTTTATAAGAAATGGATGGGCTGTAAAAATTAGAGGAGGCTGCTATGCCAATATATTTGCAAATAATAATTTTATTGACAACTCTTTTGATGTTTCGTATAATAGTAAAATGAATGATAATAGTTTTAATAATAATTACTGGAGCGACTACACAGGGTATGATTTAGATAAAGATGGCATTGGGGATGTACCCTATCGCCCTGTTAAACTATTTTCTTACATTGTTAATCAAACACCAGAAACTATTGTTTTGCTCAGAAGTTTATTTATAGATATTTTAAACTTTTCCGAAAAAGTATCGCCTGTATTTACACCCGATGATTTGGTTGATGCAACGCCTAAAATGAAAGTTATACAATGATTGAAATAACCAATTTACATAAACGCTTTGGCAAAGTACAAGTGCTTGAAGGCATAAGTCTTGAAATTAAAGGAGGAGGAATTTTTGCTATTTTAGGGCCCAATGGCTCGGGTAAAACTACCCTTATAAAAAGTATTTTGGGTATGGTTATTCCGCAATCAGGTACAATATTAATAGAAAACAAACCCATAAAAGACCAATGGGAGTACCGTAATAACCTTAATTACTTGCCCCAAATAGCACAATTTCCTGAAAACCTAACAGTAGAAGAACTTATAGGTATGATTAAAAACCTTAGAGGGCAAACAGCTAATGATAAAGAATTAATTGAGTTGTTTGGATTGGCCCCTTTTATGGATAAAAAATTGGGTAACCTTTCGGGTGGCACTAAACAAAAAGTAAACCTAGTATTAGCATTTATGTTTAATTGCCCGCTTATTATTCTTGATGAGCCTACCACTGGATTAGACCCCGTTTCGCTTATTAATTTAAAAGGGCTAATCAATAAAGAAAAAGAAGCCGGCAAAACAATTTTGATTACCACCCATATTATGGATTTTGTTGATACCATGGCCGATGAAATTGTTTTTCTGTTAGAAGGAAAAATCTATTTTAAGGGCACAGTAGCTGAGCTTAAAAAGAAAAGCACTCAAAACGATTTAGAACATGCCATTGCTACCATTTTAACCGAAAAAAATGTTTAAAATATTACAATATAGTTTTTACGATTTAGTTCGAAGCCGTTGGAGCTACGTTTATTTTTTCTTTTACCTCGTGTTAGGGTTTGCGCTCCTGTTTTTAAACAGTAGTGTATCTAAATCAGTGATTACTTTAATGAACATCATTATTGTACTTACCCCCATGATAGGCACCATATTTGGCGTAATGTACTTTTACAGTGCCCGTGAGTTTACCGAGTTGCTCTTAGCACAACCCATTAAACGCTCTACCATATTTTTGGGGCAATATTTAGGAATAGCACTTTCTCTAACGTTAAGCTTAGTGCTTGGCTTGGGTGTTCCGTTTATGATTTATGGAGTGTTCCAATCCTCTGAAATTTGGAACTTTGGGCTACTACTAGTTTCTGGCTCTTTCCTCACCTTTATTTTTGTGGCAATAGCCTCTAACATAGCCTTAATGCACGAAAACAAAATTAAAGGCTTTGGCTATGCCATTTTTATTTGGCTATTTATGGCGGTTATTTACGATGGCCTTTTCTTAATATCACTAGTAGTTTTTGATGAATACCCGTTAGATAAGTTTTCGCTAATTGCCACTATGCTCAACCCTATCGATTTATCGAGAATTTTAATACTCTTAAAATTAGATATTTCAGCATTGCTTGGCTACACAGGAGCAGTATTTCAAAAATTTTTTGGAACTAACACAGGTTTGTTTGCTTCCATAGGCATTTTAATGGTGTGGACAGGGATTCCTATCTTTTTTATAAAAAAAATATCTTCTAAAAAGGATTTTTAAATAAATCATTTAATTAATCGTTATTGTTTGCAGAGATTTGCAAATAAAATAATGCAGGTTAAATAAATGTCAAAAACATCATATATAAGGCAATACATCGCTACTCGAAGCAGCAGTACGGTAAGAGGCCGTGTAAAGCAAATAGAAATAAATGAGCTGGTTATAAACAAAGCCAAAAACTACGCTAAAGCAGAGGTGTTGGGTAGTGGTAGCGATTTGTATGAAGTAGAAGTAGAAAACTACAACGCCCCAAATATTAGCAGTAGCTGTAATTGCCCTTACGATTGGAACAGTATATGCAAGCACGAAGTAGCCGTATTAATACAAATTGATAAGCAGGTAAACAAGCAAATTGAAGAGGAGGTTATTGTAAAATATAGTAAAACAGCTCCTTATATTATTAAGCCATTTGCAGTAATAGATGCTGCTACTATAACAGCACACTCAAAAAACTATTACAATTACTATTTGTCTAATAAAGAAAATATAGAGGTAGAGTTATTAAAAAATAAAATCATTTTGCACTTACCTGTTAACAATAACTACTGGCAAGAACGATTTGTAAAAGTAAAAGTTGAACATAAAGATGAAAGCCTGCTACTTACTTGCGACTGCAATGCTACCAATAAGCAATTATGTATGCATCAAAACTATGCGTTAAAACTTATCAGTACAGATGTTTCGCCTCATTATTTTAATAAAAACTACATAGAAGAACAGTGGACCAAACAATTAAAACAGTATGGGTACTCATTAAAAGACGATTATCGCACCCTTTTTGAATCTTATTACGAAGAAGGAGAATTTGTTATAGTCCCCAAAATAGAGGGTTTAATGCCTATATTGGAGAAAAACAAATGGCAAACTTTTTCTAATAGCCTTACAAAAAAATCATCGCTCGAAGACTACCTTCAGGCTAAAAGCCAGACTAAAGCACCAGCAAATTTTGTTATGGCCATAGGTTTTAGTTTTTATAATCAAGGTAATGAAATTCCTGTTCAAGCAAAATTATTAATCGGAAAATCCAACAAATCTGGTGAGCTTTCCTCTCGAATTAGTGAAGTACATAACTTGAATGATATTGCTAATATAAACATTCCTTTTGCTACAGTAGCACATACCCACCAGTTGGTTTCTCCACTTTTTTTAGAAAATTTACAGACTCAATCCCGTCAGTATGCCGCTCACCCGAACGCTACAGATAACGCCTCTAAATATCGAATAGCGAGCTATATTTTGGATAACCTGTCAAAATTATTAACAGAGCTACACAAAGAAATAAAAATTTACCTTGTAGAAGGTAATTACTACAGCTATAAAATTACCAAACAAGATATTGAGCTTATATCTGTTAAAAACCAATCGGCAAACCTTGAGTTCTTACTTACCGAAGAAGAAGATTTTTATAAACTTGAATGCTATGTTCTAATTAATGACCATAAAATAAAACTGCCAAGCCAACGGGTAAGTACTACTAGCTTTTTTACTGTAATAGACAACACGTACTACTTGCATAGGTCAGCAGACTATATGGTAACTTTAGCGTATTTTACACATAACCCTGTGCAGCGAATTCAAAAATCGGAGCTTGAAAACTACCTTTCAAATTTTTTAATTCCGCTTCAAAAAAAATACCACGTAATTATCGATATAAATTCCGTAACTACCATAGAAAAAGAGTTAAGTGCTGATGAGCTATCCAAAAGGGTATATATGTCAGAAGTAAATGATTTTGTTGTATTTAAACCTGTGATTGCTGCCAACAACAAGCTGTTAGAACTGGGAGACAACAGCAGCTATACCCTAAAAAAAGAAGATGTAATTACCTATTATAATGTTAACCAAAAATACATCGAACAATTTGAAACTGAAATTAGTGAGGCACACCCTGAATTTGCAGGCCAAAGGCAAAATAATGAATTTTACCTCTCTTTTGATCAGTTTGGAGATAAACGCTGGTTTTTAGATGCTTTCGAATACTTTAAAAATAATAAAATTGAAGTATTTGGTTATAATACCTTTAAAAAACTAAAGTATAATGTAAATAAGCCTGCTATTTCTGTAGGTGTAAGTTCAGATATCGACTGGTTTGATGTAAGCATAGCGGTATCTTATGGAACTGAAACTGTTTCTTTAACCAACATAAAAAAGGCGGTTTTAAAACAAGAATCATACGTAAAATTAGATGATGGCAGCGTAGGCTATTTGCCCGAAGAGTGGCTAAAGAAAATGGAGCGCTACTTTAGGTATGGCGAAATTAATAATGATGGGGTTAGTATTTCCAAACATCATTTTTCGTTAATTGACGAACTATTTGATGAAATTGACGATGAAGATTTAATTAAAGAAATAGAAGAAAAGAAAACTAAACTGATTGAATTTGACAGTATAAAAAGTATTAAAACCCCAAGGGGAGTTACTGCAAAAATGAGGGATTACCAAACCCATGGTTTTAACTGGCTTGTTTTTTTAAACGAATTTAAAATGGGTGGCTGCCTAGCCGATGATATGGGGTTGGGCAAAACCCTACAAGTAATATGCTTATTGCAACATCAAAAAAATAATAAAATAAAAGAGCCCAATTTAGTAGTAATGCCTACTTCACTCATATTTAACTGGCAAAATGAAATAGAAAAATTTGCACCAAAATTAAAAGTAAAGGTAATTTCGGGGATAAAAAGAAATAAGAACACCAAAGACTTTAAAAAATACGATATTATACTAATTACATACGGGCTAATTCTTAGAGACATTGATTATTTAAAAGACTATCAATTTAATTATGCCATCCTTGACGAATCGCAAGCAATTAAAAACCCGAACTCTAAGCGCTACAAAGCAGTAAGGCTGATTAAAGGACACCACCGGCTGGTAATGACTGGTACACCCGTAGAAAACAGCACCATGGATTTATACAGCCAAATGTCGTTTGTTAATCCAGGACTTTTAGGAACCGCCACATTTTTTAAAGATTACTTTGCCAAAGCAATAGAAAAAGACAAAGACGAAAACCGAACAGAGGAACTTAAAAAACTTATTAAGCCGTTTTTAATAAGAAGAACAAAGGAGCAGGTTGCCACCGAACTGCCCGATAAAACTGAAATGGTACTGTATTGCGAGTTAGAACCAGCTCAGAAAAAAGTTTACGATACTTTTAGAGATAAATACAAAAATTATTTGCTAGGTAAAATAGAAGAAGACGGGCTGGGTAAATCTAAAATGTATGTGCTGGAGGGATTGCTAAAACTACGGCAAATATGCAACTCTCCTGCTTTACTAGCCGATAAAGAAGACTATGGCAACGAATCTATAAAAATTAAAGAGCTACTTAGGCATATTAATGAAAATACAGGACAACATAAAATACTTGTTTTTTCGCAGTTTGTTAAAATGCTCGATTTAATTAAAAAAGCATTAGTTACAGAAAATATTGAATACGAATACCTAGATGGGAAAACCAAAAACAGGCAGGAAAAAGTAAATAATTTTCAGCATAACGATAAAGTAAGGGTGTTTTTAATTAGCTTAAAAGCTGGTGGCACAGGGCTAAACCTAACCTCGGCCGATTATGTGTATATAGTTGACCCCTGGTGGAACCCGGCCGTAGAGGCACAAGCCATAGATAGGTGTTACAGAATAGGCCAAAATAAGCACGTAATGGCTTATAAAATGATATGCAAAAATACGGTAGAGGAAAAAATAGTTGAATTACAAAACCGTAAAATGAAAATGGTAAAAGACATTATAAGTACCGATGACAGCGTCCTTAAATCGCTTACTAAAACAGATATTGAGGATTTGTTTAGTTAGTGCCTGTCCATAAAGTAACTATTTTCAAAAATAACAAGTGTCAATATTCAAATAAATCCCAAAATACAATCCCCTAAACACCAAACACTTTCATAGTTTGAAATTTTTGTTATTGAGATTTATTTGTTATTTTATTTTTGTTTATTGGAGTTTATAGACGAACACTATTTAACCAATACTATAAAACTTAAGGTATAAAAAAGACTCCCTTATGGGAAGTCTTTTAAGTGATTCGGCTGGGGCTTCCCGATACAGAAATAAAAGCATTTCTTATCGGGATAAACTTCTCGCCCAGTAACTTTAGTGCATAAAAAAGCTTCCTGAAAAAGGAAGCCTTTTTTTAAAGTGATTCGGCTGGGGCTCGAACCCAGGACCCTCTCCTTAAAAGGGAGATGCTCTACCAGCTGAGCTACCGAATCGGCCGTTTGCAACAGAAAACTTGCTTTTTAACCACACATTTTCCTTATTTGCGGTTGCAAAATTAGTAGATTAAAATTGAATTACAAACGCAATGAATAAAAAAAGTAAACTATTTTTTTTAGTGCTTCTCAGCACTAGTTTTCAAACTTTTTCGCAACCTGAAAATGATTTATTAAACAAAGCAGATTCGCTTTTTACAGCGCAAAAGTTTACCCAATCTTTCGAGTTATTCGACTCCATTTATCGCTACAAAAAAGCATCACCAGCTATGCTACTTAAAATGGCGTATATAAAAGAAGGCTTAAGCGATTACACGCTGGCACAGTACTATTTAAACGAATATTATTTGGCTACCAATAATGAGTTGGCACTTACCAAGATGGAGAAACTGGCCAAAGAAAAAAAACTAACTGGCTATGAAACAAACGACCTGAATTTTATTCGTAGCTTGTATTATAAACATTTTCAATGGTTGGTCATTGGGGTTTTTTCCATCGCACTCACGCTGTTTGTTTTTTTTATTATTCAACTTAAAAAATTTAATAAAATACCTCCGGTCACAAGTTTTTTTATGCTAGCAATATTAATCGGATTGTTTTTGCTTATCAATTTTGGCAAAGACTATAACGAAGCCCTCATCATAAAAAATAATACGTTTGTTATGGCAGGCCCATCTGCCGGAGCCGATGTGCTAGACGTAATTTTAAAAGGCAATAAGGTGGAAATTAATCGTGAGCAGGATGTGTGGTTACAAATTGAGTGGCAAGGCGAAACAGGCTATGTAAAAAACAATAATGTAAAAAGGCTAACGGTTTGGTAAACCTGTGTAAGACTAATAAAGAATAGTAATTGTTCCGTTATAATTTCTATTAGTAAATTTTATTCCATAATAATATACGCCTGAAGGTAGCTTTACAGGCCTCCATTTAAAATTTCTATCAATAGTTTCATACACCTGCGTACCCCACCGATTATGCACTCTAAATCCAATAAACTGTCCTAAGCAATCGTCTAAGGGCAAATTGGGCAATGCGTAAAAATCATTCTTATCATCATTATTAGGTGTAATAATATTAGATGGTATAAATTTAGTAGTAAGTTGTTCTATATCTTTTGCTGAAATAAAAATTTCAACTGTGTCTGCTTTTGAATTGGCGCATTTATTATCGTATATGCCAAAAGCTAGAGTATAGTCTTTGGGCTTAAACTCCTTTTCTAAATTAGAACAGTCAGGCAGCCATTCTAATTCAGACGAAGCCCCCCCAAGTCCTACTGCATTTTCAAACGAAAAGTTACCAAAATCAGTTTCTCCATTTACGGTTAATAAATTTAGCCATACACTGTCTTCTTTTTCGTCCTCGGCTATTACATCTAAATTAAGTAACTGCCCAATGGTTAACGATGCTGAGTTGCTGGCAAAAGCCACATCGGTATTAAGGTTATTAAAACGAAGCGTTGGTGCCGAATTAAAAGGGGGCACTAGGTGAATGGTAACTTCCAAACTATCAATATTTGGAAACTTGCATTTATCAATATCATTGAGCAAGAAATACATTTTAAACTTGTTGTCTTCAACTGCTCCAATTAAATCACAAGGTGGCAACCAGCTAAACTGCCCTTGTACATTAGAATTACCCCTTGCTACTTCTGGGAAACTCATAGTATAACTAGTCAAGCTAAATCCATCTCCAACTACTGTTAATTCAACATCATCCCCGTCACTATCAAACCCAAAAACATTAAAGCTTAAAGGCGTATTAACAGTATGAGCTAAGTTAACTTGTGGTAAATCTGTACTAATAATTGGGTCAGTATTGGGCGGAAGAATTACCTGTAAATTTAATGTAAGCGTATCGGGCACTCCAAAATCACATGCGTCTAAATCATCAAGTAAAAGCTTAACCTCAAATTCTGTTTGCTCCGTAAAATCATAAATATCGCACCCTGTTTCCCATTCAAACGTAACGAAGGCAGCCCCATTTGTTAAATCCTCATTTATAAACGACATACCAACATCGGCTAACTCAAACCCCTCGGTTAGCACATCCAGTACCATTAAATCATTATCATCGTCTTTGCCTTCTATGTTATACGTAAATTTATTTCCTTCTACGATGGCTATTGTTTTATCAGGAGTAATAAACCATGCATCGGAATTATCAGGAGGTGTTATGCCCACCTCAATTCTTAGCGTATCAGACAATGGTAAAGCACAAGCATCATCAAAAGCAATTACACCAATTTTAAAATTCCCGGTCTCTATATAAGGGCATTTATCAAAACAAATTTTAAAAGACTCAACACTGCCGTTCGTTAATACAGCACTTGAAATAGTAGGTAATACTTCTCCTAGATTTTTATCGGTTTTAAAATTTAAAGGGATAACTTTTAAATAGATATTTTCAGTAAAATCATCTTCTACCTTTAATGCATCTGGGTCTGATACCTGCACTTCAATACAACGGTCTTCATCATTCACTGTGTTTGCAAAATTAACTACCATATTATCAAGGTATGCAAAGGTTGGTTCGCCTAGTTTTCTGCCAGCAATTTCAGGTGGGTCTGCTACAGGGCAAATAGCCAGTACAAGCATTTGAAAATCACGAATCACTTCCCCCAACTTTTCCCCATCTCTAAATTCTTCGCATTTAACCGAAAAAACGTATAACCCTTGTTGGGTAGGAGTAACTGTTAAAAAACCTTCGTTCGATACAAATAAATCGGGTGATCCATTCATTATATTATCAATACCAAACGGGTTTTGCCAGGTAACTAGTGGAAAAGGAGCAGGCCCTGGCACCTCACTTTCTGGAATAGCCTCTGCGCTATGCGTACTTAATGGAGTTACCAGAGAATAGACTAACGAATCTCCATCAGCATCAGACCCTGAAAAATCAACCCAATAAGCTCTATTGGGGCAACCATAATTGCTTAAAGGCGGAAATAGTTGAGGAGACGAATTAATGAATGGTTCTCCATTTTTAACAACTGGAGGAAACTCTAAGTAAAACGTTTGCCCTGCATGCAACCCTCCTGTTTGAGGGTCATTACTTATAACATTGGTAATTGTATAATTTCTACAGCACCTTTCCCAAGCTACATAATATCCTTGAGGGTGGTTAAAAATACTTGAATCTAATGTTATGGTTGTAGAGTATATTAATTTTTTAGTGTCTAGCTCACCAACGGCACATTCCTGTTGCGTATATTCAACAGGTGTATTGCTCACCAACGGCAATGTTACATCCATCATAGCCGTATTATCTGATTTTTGATAAATTCTTACATTCACCTGAGTATCCTGCGCACGAGGAAGGCCATTAAAAACATCAAAATATAAATTTAGGTTTAAGCGGTACGTACTACCCTCAATATGCAGCAGTTCAAACTCTCCACCCACAATATGCGAAGCCCAAGCAGGTGTACTAATAAGTAATAGGAGCAGTAGTAGTCGTTTAATCATAGGCCTTAAAATCAACTAACAATAATATCGAGTTTACACCACAAATAAAACCCTATTTTTTTTACGACTATCTGAAAGCTTAAAAATCCAAAAAACAGAGAGTCCTTTAAGCAATGCGCTCTCGCCTCATCTTAATTATATCAATAGCGGTCATTATAGCTGCATACATCGATTCTGAAGAGGCTTCGTTTTTACCTGCAATTGAATACGCTGTTCCGTGATCTGGAGATGTTCTTACTACTGGCAAACCTGCGGTAAAATTAACCCCACTACCAAAACTTATACTTTTAAACGGTATTAACCCTTGATCGTGGTACATAGCCAAAATGGCATCGTATTTTTTGTATTCTTTGCTGCCAAAAAAACCATCAGACGGAAACGGGCCAAAAAATAAATTCCCACTTTTACGAAATTCCAAAATAGTTGGCTTAATAATCTTTTCTTCTTGCTCACCAAGCAACCCCTCTTCACCAGCATGTGGGTTTAATCCAAGCACAGCAATTTTTGGTTTTGTAATTCCAAAATCATTCTTCAACGATTTTTCCATTGCCACCAAGGCCTCTTCTAGCGAGGTTCGCGTAATTTTGCTGGCAACGTTTTCCAAAGGCACATGCCCACTTACCACACCTATTCTTAATTTATCGCTTACCATAAACATGAGTTGCTTGTCGGTGTTAAATAGATTGGCAAAGAACTCCGTATGGCCAGGAAAATTAAATTCATCGGACTGTATATTAGCCTTATTAATAGGTGCCGTTACAATGGCATCAATAAAGCCATCTTTTAAATCTTTAGAAGCCTGCTTCAAGGCTTTCCAAGAAGCCATCCCTCCTACACTATTTTCTGCCCCTGGTGTTAATTCCAATATTTCAGACCAACAATTAACTACATTGTTTTTTTTGGGTATAAAATTATGCTCCTCTTTTACTTGAGAATAATTAAACTCAATGTCCATCATTTTTTTATAATAGGACAACACCCTTGAAGACCCATAAATAACCGGAGTAAAAAAATTAAGAATTCTAGAATCGGATAAGGCCTTTATTACAACCTCTGGCCCAATTCCGTTTACATCCCCAAGGGTAATACCAATAATTGGTTTATGCTTTGATGCCATAGTTTTTGTGCTATTACTGTTTCTATAAATAAAATTGTCAGAAATTCGCTTTACAGGAACTTTAATCATTCCCTTAAAAGAAAAATATTGGCAAAAGTAAAACCAAAAAAGCATTTAGGGCAACACTTCTTAAAAGATACTAACATTGCCCTTAAAATTGTAAATAGCCTTACACACCATAACCGATATTCGTATGTTGTAGAAGTGGGCCCCGGCATGGGTGTGCTCACCCAATATTTACTAAACAACAAGGATATTAACCTAACCGTAATTGATATTGACAAGGAATCAACCGCCTACCTTGCCAAAGAAATGCCCAAACTAGCTGATAAAATTATAACAGCCGACTTTTTAAAATTTGACTGCCAGGCACATTTTAATGCACCTTTTGCTATCATCGGCAATTTTCCTTATAATATTTCTTCCCAAATATTTTTTAAGGTGCTGGATATGCGTTCTTCGGTACAAGAGGTAGTGGGCATGATTCAAAAAGAAGTAGCTCAACGCATCGCCAGTGGGCCGGGCAATAAAACGTATGGTATTTTAAGTGTACTGCTTCAAGCGTTTTATACAATTGACTACCTTTTTACAGTTAGCCCATCTGTTTTTAACCCACCTCCCAAAGTAGATTCTGCCGTTATTCGATTGCAAAGAAATAAAACCAACCAACTGGATTGTGATGAAAACTTATTTACCAGAGTAGTAAAACAAGGCTTTCAAAACCGAAGGAAAACATTGCGCAACGCCTTAAAACCTCTAGCTTTGCCCCCTGAAATAAATAATGACTCACAGTTAAACTTAAGGGCAGAACAATTATCTGTATCCGACTTTGTTTTACTCACTCAAAAAATTGAAGAAGGTTGGAAGAAATAAAAACATTTGAACTCACCCGCGAATATGCCGATAGCTTAAAGCAAGCTATTGAAAGGGGGGATAATGATTTTATTTTACAAAGTTTAGAAGGTGTAAACCCTGCCGATATTACCGAAACGCTAGAGGAGTTTACTACCGATGAATCAAAGTACATTATTAATTTACTCGATGCCCAAATTGGTGCCGAAGTAATTAGCAATTTAGAAAAGGATACCCTCAAACGCTTTTTAAGAGTTTTTTCACCCGAAGACATTGCTTCTTACATTGATTATATAGATTCGGATGATGCAGCAGATATTCTCAATGAGCTTCCATTAAAAGTAAGAGAAGAAGTTATCTCTGCCCTTACCAACACAGAAAAAGCAGACCATATTGTTGACCTTATGCGCTACGATGAAGATGTAGCAGGGGGCATAATGGCCAAAGAGCTTATTAAAGCAAACCTTAACTGGACTGTGGAGCAAACCACCGAAGAAATTAGAGAGCAAGCCGAGAATGTGTCTAAAATATTTTCGGTGTATGTGGTAGATAATAAAAACAAATTGCTTGGGAGGGTTTCGTTAAAAAAAATGCTTTTGGCAAGAAGAGGTACGCTTATTAAAGATATTTATGATGACGATGTAATTTCCATTAAAACCTATGACGAGGAAGAAGAGGTAGTAGCCATCATGAAAAAATATGATCTTGAAGCCATACCCGTAGTAAATATGCAAAATAATTTAATGGGCAGAATTACCATTGATGACATTGTAGATGTAATGACCGAGCAGGCTGAAGAAGAGCGTCAGTTAATGGCTGGTATTTCTGAAGATGTTGAAGAGGATGATAGCATTTGGATGCTTACCAGAGCCCGAATCCCGTGGTTAGTAATTGGCCTGATTGGAGCTTTTTTTGGGGCAGAAGTGATTGGACTGTTTGAAAGTGATATTGCCGCCATTCCAATTATGGCGGCCTTTATACCTTTAATTACAGCAACAGCAGGCAATGTAGCCATTCAATCTTCTTCTATTGTGGTACAATCTTTGGCTAACAAAAGCGTTTTTCAGGATTCTGCGGCAAAAAGACTATTTAAAGTGATAACCGTGGCACTACTTAACGGCTTGCTCTTAGCCCTACTCGCTTTTGCCATTAGCTATTTTAGAAGAGGAGATTTAAATATTTCAATGATTGTTGCCATTGCACTTACTTGTGTTGTTTTATTGGCTTCATTATCGGGCACCATTACCCCTATCATTTTAGATAAGTTCGATATTAATCCGGCAGCGGCTTCTGGCCCATTTATTACTACTTTTAACGACATATTAGGCCTAGCGGTTTATTTTGCTGTGGCTCATATCCTATTTTAACCTATGCGGTGTTTGGTTGTTGATAAAATGCACGAAAGTTTACCTGCTATGCTCCAAAAAATTGGAGTTGAAGCCAATAGTGAACCTACCATTACCAGAGATGGCATTAAAAAAATTATTGCAGCTTACGATGGCCTCATTATTAGGAGTAAAACTTTTGTAAATGAAGACCTGTTAGTTAACGCACAAAATTTAAAATTTGTTGCCCGAGCTGGTTCAGGGGTTGATAACCTTGATGTGGGCTACCTTAAATCAAAATCAATACACATAATAAATGCCCCAGAAGGCAATAGAGATGCCGTTGGAGAGCACACCATCGGTCTTATCTTAAATTTATTGCATAACCTCCAGCAAGGTCACCAGCAAGTAACGCAATATATTTGGAACAGAGAAGGCAATAGAGGCACTGAACTAGGCAATAAAACAGTAGGCATTATAGGCTATGGGCATATGGGTAGCAGCTTGGCTAAAAAGCTGCAGTCGTTTGGATGCAAAGTAATAGCCTACGATAAGTACCACCCTAATTTTAAAGATGATTATGCAAAATCAGTCTCGCTTAACCAATTAAAAGAAGAATCGGATATTTTGAGCTTACATGTTCCACTAACTTCTGAAACTTTAAATATGACAAGCATCCCTTTTTTTTACGAGTTTAAAAAAAGCCTTATATTTATTAATTCGTCAAGAGGTGAAGCTGCTCCTTTTGATTCTATTGTTAATGCATTAAAATCAGGCAAAATTAGTAAGGCAGGGCTCGATGTATTAGAAAATGAGAAACTAAACACACTCACCGCTAGTCAACAAAAGAATTTTGATTACTTAGTGGAGTCGAACAAGGTAATTTTTACTCCGCACGTAGCAGGCTGGTCAACAGAAAGCTACATTAGAATTAATGAAATTTTGGTTAAAAAGATTAAATCACTTTTTTGATTGAAACTAATTTTAGCTTAAGTTAGTTTTTTTTACTTAATAGAATGAACAGAATTAAAAAATATTACGAGGATCTCATCCAGAAACCAATACTCACATCGTTTGTCGTATTGGGGCTACTTGCCATCATAATTCTAGGGTTAAGTATGCCCTATTACCTGGCCGATTTCGATAATATTTATATGAATGTATTGGCTGAAGCTCATGGTATGCTTTTCGATATTCTTATTATTGGTATTTTACTCTTTTGGTTGCGCCAAGTTGGGGAAGAAAAACAACGAATTAGTCAATTTTTAGATGAAATAGACGATTTTAGAATGTGGGAATCAGAAGAAGCGGCCTTTAGAAATGTAGGTAATATAAAAAGATTAAACAGACACGGTATTTATAATATGGATTTGGTAGGGTGCTATTTAAAAAAGACTAATTTAAGCGGCATCGACCTTAAAACGAGTAATTTAAATACCGCCAATTTATCCAGTGGTGTATTAATTGAGGCCAACCTTTCAGAAACTCGGATGAATCAAACAAATTTTGAAAATGCAAATTTGAACCATGCAGACTTAACCAACTCATTTGCAAGTGGCACAAATTTTAAGGATGCTTTTTTGATTAAAGCCAATTTTCAAGGTGCTTTTTTGATTAAAGCAGACTTTGAAAATGGATTTTTAATGGAAGCCAATCTAAGTGATTGCTCGCTAACAGAAACTAATTTTAAAAACGCCAATTTATACAAAGCCAATTTTAAGGGAGCAACAGGGTTAACCATTGAGCAATTATCTAAAGCCAAATCGCTTTACTTAGCTTCATTTGACCCTGACCTGCAAGTACAGCTCGAAGAGCATGCCCCCGATCTTATAGGATAATTAATTATCCATTGTAATATTCAATTAAAATCTTTTAGCTTTGCTAAATACAATGACTGAACAACTAAAAATATTCGTTAAAAAACAATAATTAAAGTTACATTATACGATAACGGCTACACTTTTGTGGCCGTTATTTTAATTTATAAAGAATAAGATTATGGCAGAGATATCATATTACACTAAAGAAGGTTTGCAAAAACTAAAAGACGAGTTATATAAGCTAAAATCTAAAGGTCGAAAAGATATTTCGAATCAAATAGCAGAGGCTCGCGACAAAGGAGATTTAAGTGAAAATGCTGAATATGACGCAGCTAAAGATGCACAAGGGCATCTTGAGGCCAAAATAGCCATGCTCGAAACGGCTGTTGGAAATGCACGAGAAATGGATGAATCGAGCATTGATACGTCTAAAGTAAGCGTGCTTTCCAAAGTAAAAATTAAAAATTTAAAAATGGGTGCTACATTTACCTACACCTTAGTTGCTGAAGAAGAGGCAGACCTTAAGGCCAATAAAATTTCGGTAAAATCTCCAATTGGGAAAGGGCTATTAGGAAAAAAGCCTGGAGAAAAAGCCGATATCCAAACACCTGGTGGAATTATGACGTTTGAAGTATTGGAAATCGGATTATAATGTCGAGCATCTTTACAAAGATTATAAATAGAGAAATTCCTGCTTATATTATTGCAGAAGATGAACTTCACATTGCCTTTTTAGATATTAATCCTCTTTGCATGGGGCATACCCTTATAATTCCTAAAGTAGAGGTTGATTATATTTTTGATTTGGAAGATAAACGATTCACAGAGCTTCACCTATTTAGCAAAAAAGTAGCCTTAGCCATCAAAAAGTCGATTGCGTGCGACAGAATTGGCACAACTGTTATAGGGTTAGAAGTACCACATGCACATATTCATCTAATACCTATAAACACCATGGATGATATAAATTTTGCAAAGCCTAAGCTATCTCCATCTACAGAAGATATGCAAACCATTGCAAAAAAAATAAGTGATAATCTTGAGTAGGTAAAACCTGATTTTAGGGTACAAAAAAAGGTATCTGTGTAAATACACAGACACCCTATAGATTATAAATATCTATTTTAAAGAACTATAGAGCCTCTTCAGGCATCACATTATTTTGTTCTACATCTACTTTTGCATAAGTAGGACATGTATAAGAGGTACATGATGATGCAAATACCAAAACAACGAACGCAAGTACAACTGCCAATTTTTTCATGTTATAAAGATATAAGTATTAAATTTTAATATCAAGTATTTTTTTCAAATAAACGAATTTTTATTTCAGAATATGCCTTTCAATCAATTATTATCCCAATCAAAAAACTCATCGTCTTCAAGTTTAAGCGAGTCTTGAGGTATTTCATCCTTTTGTTTTCCAATAAATATATCTCCCAAGCCCTTAATTTCTTTTTTTACGCCTTTAATTAAATTAGAACTAGCCGTTTTTAAATCATACACTACTTTATACTCAGAAGTTGTGCCATATACCCTAAACGGGAAGTACAAATAACCTTTTCGGTCTTTTTTAACCTTACCAAATTGTTCATCCTTATCCTTGTTATCGTTTACAACAGGAACTGCCAGTCGATAATCTATATGTTGATTAAGCGTATGGTAACCCCCAACTTTAATATTTCTCACATTTGTACCCACATACATTTCAGAAATAAACACAGTATCTTCTGATACAATAATATGATTTTCAAGATTAGAGAATTTAAGCTTTACTAAATTTTCGCCCTCTTCGTTTAAGTAGGCCGATAGCGACATAACAGGTTCAAAATTAATCAGTTCCCCATCTTTTACACTTAATAAAGCCTCTGAATAAAGCAGTTCTCGCTTAAAGTTCCAATTATGATCGAAATACATGTGGGCATATATATGGGCATCTAATTTACCTTTAATTGCCTCAGAAGTAATAAATGATTGCTTAAAGTTTCCGAAAACATAAAAAAGGCTGTCGATATTTACATGTTTTGTTTGTGTGGTTGCCTTTAAATAATAATCTCCATTAAACTGTTGCGACATTGTTCCTTTAAGCTCCAACTCCCCACCCATTGCCTCTGCAAATGCTCTATGTACATTTATTATTTTTTCATTAAAAGATAAGCTTACTTTTAGTTTTTTACCATAAAACTTAAGAAACTCAAGGCTCTTTACATATAAATCTAAATTTACACTATACTTAAAAGCAGGAGCGGAAGAAGTTTCTTTGGTAGAATCGGAAGAGGTTGTTAGCACGGCAATAATCTCATTTAAATTAACAAAGTTACTTTCCACAGAAAGTTTAGAATAAAGACGCTTGGTATTATTCTCAGGAAATTTCACTGAGCCATTGAACAACAGATTAGATTGCCCATAATTAAAACCTACCCTTTCTACCTCAACTTTATTATTATTAAAAACCAACTTTCCATTTAAAGAGTCCAATGGTAGTCCATATAGGTCTTTAATCGCAACATTTTTGAACAATAATTTTCCTGTAAAATTATTGTTCTTAACCTTATAGGTACTTAATAAATTTACTTCCCCTAAAATATCAACATAAACTTCTCCATTTGAATCTTCCATCGGGAGTTCATCCAACTCTAGAAAGGAAACCACCCAAGGAACATTAAAGCTACCCTTAATAGACCCTTTAATTTTCGGATTTACAAAATCCTCCCAAACCATAGAAATCTCAAGGTCTTTTTCGGCAATAGAAGCCGATAATTTTTTAATTTCTAACCTGGCAGAACTAAGGTTGCCTAAATTTTTAATAGTAATGGCTCCTTGTAAATTAACATTTTCTAAAGGAGATATAATTGCATTATGCTGGATGTTGAAATTGCTAAATTTTAACTGCCCTTTGAGGCTGGGCCAGTTTTTACCAGAAAGGTCTCCTTCAATTGTAGAATTAAATGAAATAAGCCCCTCTCCTTGGTAAGGAGCTAACTTTTTTCTGATATCACGAGGCAAAATTGATATCAAATTATTATATTCAAGATTAGTACTTTTTATTGCAAGGCTAATAGTCTGATTATTTTTAAAGCCAACAGTGCCCTCTAAGCTAAAATTTACCTTTTGAATGTCAACAGTACTGGGGTGGATATAAATTCTATCTCCGATAACAGAACTCTTTGCATTTAGGCTTATCTTCTTATTTACGAGCCAATTAAATTGAGTTAGATTCGTGCTGGTCAAGCGAAAATCGGATAGTACTTCCACATTTATGGTTTCTTCATTAACATTCAAACTTCCATGCAATGATTCTATAAAGTACCCATCCTTTATATGTTTTACATCGTCAATATTACTAATTTCCACATTTTTTAATAGAACAGAATTTAAATTTAAAGACTTTATCGTAGAATTTAATGAATCATTCTTGACAAAAACATCGAAGTTTCTCGCTCCTTCTTTATTAATAGCAATGTTTATTTTCGCTTCAATTATTTCCAGCCGTTCTACTACAATGCGCTGGTTATATAAATCGAAAATATTTAACACGAAATATACATTTTTGCTTTCAAGCAGAATTTCATCTTTAAAAGCAGAATAAAATTTAACTCCTTTAAAATCAATAGAAATATTAGGAAATCCTTTGATTAATTTTAAGTCGATTTGATCTACTTCCAGCTTAGTTTTAATCTTTTTATTAACCTCTTCTTTTAATAAGAGGATAATATCTTCTTTGTACACAACAACAATAATAACTAACGTTGATGCGGTTATTGCAATTATAATAATTAGGTAGAAAAATAATTTACGAACTAGTTTCACACACCAAAGTTAAAGAGATAAAAAGATATAATTTAAAGGGTATTTAACTTTATAAAAGAAGCCAACCCTTATCCTTAGAAAATATTTTCTGAAATTAATATCAAGTGCTTGTGTATTAAAAAATCTATACTACATTTGCAGTCCTGTTAAGCAAAGGGGTTTAAAATGAAACATTTTAATGTTAATTTTTAAACTTTTACGGGCTCTTAGCGCTCCCGATAACTATCGGGAGGGTCGTAGGATGTTAACCGATGCGTTGTTAATAGTTGATAGTGGGGCTCTTAGCTCAGTTGGTTCAGAGCACCTGCCTTACAAGCAGGGGGTCGTAGGTTCGAATCCTACAGGGCCCACAAAGGGTAGCCAATTGGCTACCCTTTTTTTGTATGAGTTGCATAGCTTACATCCTCTTTTCTGAAAAACGTAATAAATATTACATCGGTCACACCTGTGATTCAATTAATGAACGCTTAAGAAAACACAATGCTAACCACAGTGGTTTTACTGGAAAATCTAATGATTGGGTAATTGTTTATACAGAAAAATTTAATGATAAATCACTGGCTCATAAAAGAGAAATGCAGATAAAAAAGTGGTGGCTATTTCGGTCAGACCGTGCCTTTCCGTTATCTGCAGTTATGGTATGAATATATGGTATCCAGTCTTCTAAGAGCTGGTTAATGGCATTTGTTACTTCGGCAGATTCCTTGGACGATACTTTTTTCATTTTTAGCATACCAGAGGC
>JALSJD010000088.1 GCA_026989535.1 Cyclobacteriaceae bacterium | reverse complement strand
TTGATTTGGTAGTAAAAATGCAAATGCTATAAGTTCACCCGAAAAACTGAATCAACACAAATTATATGAATGATTCGACTAGTCAAATAATCCTAAATAATATCCATATTATCATTTTAATAATTTAAGCCACCTCTTTTCGTACAGGCACTAGGTACTGTAGCCGAAAAATACAGGAACAGGTGGCATGGCGTTAGCCGGCAGGGGTTAACCAGTAACGACCCCAATTTTCAGTATTTATCTGTTGCAGAGGGGGTTTCTGCTTCTTACGGGGGCGAATCTAACAGTGCATTAAATTCATATTTTGGCAGAGCAATACTAAACTATGACGACCGGTATATGCTCTCTACCAGTGTACGATCCGATGGCTCATCCAAATTTGCCGAAGGCAATAAATGGGGCGTTTTTCCAGCCGTATCAGTAGGATGGAACTTAACCAACGAAGCTTTTATGGAGGGGGTGGCCGATACTTGGCTGTCTTCGCTTAAAATGAGAGTGGGCTGGGGAAAAATAGGAAATGCCTCCATCCCCGATGGGTCCACATTATCAACCGTGGGCCCGTATGCCGGGTTTTGGGGAGGCAATAATTACAGCTTTGGCACCACACCCCAACTGGCCATTGGTATCTCTCCACTCTCTCCAGGCAATGTAGCACTTACTTGGGAAACATCCGTTCAAACAAATTTTGGGTTAGATGTATATCTGTTCGAAAACAAATTAAGCCTAACGGCCGATTATTTTATAAAAACAACCACCGACCTGCTTTTGGTTGAACCACTACCTACTATTGGTGGCTACCAAAATGCCCCTTGGTCTAATGCAGGAGAAATTAGAAACAGAGGGTTTGAGCTATTAGCCACTTACAAAGATCAGGTGGGCGATTTTGGCTATAACTTTACCGCTACATTTGCCACCTTGCAAAACGAAATTATTAGCATAGGGCGAGGCGATTTTATTTCAAGCGGTTCATTTAATGGCCTCGATGACGTAACCCGATCGCAGGTAGGTTCCTCTATTGGGCAATTTTTTGGCTATCAGGTAGAAGGAATTTTTCAAAACAACGAGGAAATTAATGCACACAGTGTAGATGGCAACCTAATTCAGCCACTGGCCGAGCCGGGCGATGTAAGGTTTGCCGATTTAGACGGCAACGGTGTTATTGATAATGACGATAAAACATTTATAGGAAGCCCAATCCCCGATTTTTCGTATTCATTAAATGTTGGTTTAACCTATAAAAAATTCGACCTCAATGCTTTTTTTCAAGGAGTGTATGGCAACGAAATAGTGAATGGGGTAAAAGTATTTACCAATTATGGAGATGGCGTAAAAAATCTGCAAGATGGAGTGCTGGATAAAGCCTGGAACGGAGAAGGAACATCAAACACACACCCTCGACTGGTGGCCAACGACCTTAACCAAAATAGCAGAGTTTCTAGCCTGTATGTAGAAGATGGCTCGTACCTAAGATTGCAAAATGTGCAACTGGGCTATAATTTCTCTAAATCACTCATTAAAAAAATTGGAGCAACTAACCTTAGGGTTTATGCCTCTGTTCAAAACCTGTTTACACTAACAAACTATACAGGTATAGACCCCGAGCTGGCAAGCTATTCGCCATTAAGTACCGGTATTGACTACACGGTATATCCAAAAGCTAGAACCTACGCATTGGGAGTAAACCTTACATTTTAAAGAAATTAACTATGAAGACTATAATTAAATACAATTTGTTAGTAGTTCTGATGATTATTTCCGGGGCTTGCAGCGATCGTTTTTTGGACGAAGAAATATTGGGTGTTGAAACATTAGATAGTTTTTACTCATCCGAAGAAAATGCAACAAAAGGCGTAACTGCCTTATATGCACGATTAAAAATACACGGCAATAGAATGCTGTTTGGCGATATAATGTCGGACGATGCTTGGAAAGGCGGAGAAAACAATGCCGATTTTCAAAGTTGGTATGATTTACTAATTTTTAATATAGACCCCTTTAACGGTACTTCTACGGGTATGTGGATAGACAGCTACAATTTAATATACGAGGCCAATGTAGCCATTCTTAGAATCCCTGCTATTGATATGAATGACGATACAAAAAACAGACTTGTGGCCGAAGCTAGAGCACTACGCGCATTTAGTTACCTAGAGTTGGTAAGGTTGTATGGAGGAGTGCCCTTAATTACCGAACCACTTACACCCGATAAGTTAAACATCCCCAGAAATTCAGCCGAAGAAGTGTTTGCCTTTGTTGAGAGCGAGTTTTTGGCAGTTTCCGAAATATTGCCTTCTGTTTATCCTTCCAACGAACATGGCAGAATTACCAAAGATGCAGCTTTAGGTCTTTTGGCACGAATACACCTGTTTCAGGGCGAGTTTGCCGAGGTAGAAAAATACACTAAAATGATTATTGACAGAGGGGTTTATGGTTTTCATGCCGAAGGGTTTAATGGAAACTGGGGAATGGAGAACTATATGGGTAATAATGAATTTATATTTGAAGTTAAATCGTATGGATTTGAAGGGTTCGATATTCAAACCACCCGTTCGTTATTGGCAGTACAAACCGGTATTAGGGGCAGCGACACAGGCTGGTCGTTTGATATACCTACGCAAGACCTTTACGATGCCTACGAAGATGGCGACCCCAGAAGGGAATTTACCATAGGTAAAAATGGGGATATTTATGATAATGAAGATGTTTTGGTAATTGACTCTAGCATTCCTGCCTATGGCACAGATGGCGACCCTTATGCCTGTATAAAATGGTACGAAACAAAATCAAAACGTAAAAATCCTAAAGACATTGATCATTATATGTCTAAAAGCTTTCCTATATTAAGGTATGCCGATGTCGTACTAATGTATGCCGAAGCTCTTAACGAAAATGGCAATAGTGGCGGTGCACTCATAGAGCTAAATAAAATACGAGAGAGAGCTAGAAACTCAGTTTCACCGGCTTCTGGGGTGCCTGCCAATTTAAGCATTGCCGACCAAGGTGGCCTTAGAACAGCCATACTTAATGAAAGAAGGTTGGAGCTTGCGTTTGAGTGGAATAGGTATTTTGATTTACTAAGAACAAAAACAGCAGGTACTGTTTTAAGAAACTTTGCCTCTAAATATAATACTCCCAAAGGAGCAGCATTTGATGAAACCAAGCATTACTTAATGCCAATTCCGGGTATTGATATTACCCGTACAGGGGGAGTAATAGAACAAAATCCGGGGTATTAAATCTGGGTTAATCTTTTATTGCATCTTTGGGATGTTATAAATGCTGTAGATTGTAAATAATTAAATAAAGTTAATGGTAGAGCAGAATCCGACCAGTTGGCGGATTAGCGAAGGAAAATGACAGAAAATACTTTTAAAATGGAGACCCCGCAACAAGTGCGGGGAAACGTTCTTTTTATGTACTTTGCCGGACTTGTTCCGGCATCCCCTCTTTAAAATTCTTTGCTCTGTTAATGGTAGCGCATAGCCTTGAATTAAAAGTTTTAGTACTAAACAATTAGGAGACTCTTCGGGCTGTAGCCGGCTGAGTGACGTGCACTCTTTTTCGAACCGTCATTCAGAGAGCAGAATCCGACCAGTTGGCGGATTAGCGAAGGAAAATGACAGAAAATACTTTTAAAATGGAGACCCCGCAACAAGTGCGGGGAAACGTTCTTTTTATGTACTTTGCCGGACTTGTTCCGGCATCCCCTTTAAAATTCTTTGCTCTGTTAATGGTAGCGCATAGCCTTGAATTAAAAATTTTAGTACTAAACAATTAGGAGACTCTTCGGGCGAAGCCCTCTGAGTGACGTGCACTCTTTTTCGAACCGTCATTCAGAGAGCAGAATCCGACCAGTTGGCGGATTAGCGAAGGAAAATGACGGAAAATACTTTTAAAATGGAGACCCCGCAACAAGTGCGGGGAAACGTTCTTTTTATGTACTTTGCCGGACTTGTTCCGGCATCCCCTTTAAAATTCTTTGCTCTGTTAATGGTAGCGCATAGCCTTGAATTAAAAGTTTTAGTACGAAACAATTAGGAGACTCTTCGGGCTGTAGCCGGCTGAGTGACGTGCACTCTTTTTCGAACCGTCATTCAGAGAGCAGAATCCGACCAGTTGGCGGATTAGCGAAGGAAAATGACAGAAAATACTTTTAAAATGGAGACCCCACAACGGGTGCGGGAAAACGTTCTTTTTATGTACTTTGCCGGTCAGCCAGCTGGCTGATCCGGCATCCCCTTTAAAATTCTTTGCTCTGTTAATGGTAGCGCATAGCCTTGAATTAAAAGTTTTAGTACTAAACAATTAGGAGACTCTTCGGGCGAAGCCCTCTGAGTGACGTGCACTCTTTTTCGAACCGTCATTCAGAAGGAGGAACGACTGAAGAATCTCTTTACAAAACAATTATAATTGCAATAAACTAGTACATTTTAAAATTATTGATAATATTGAATCTGCCATTGAAAGAGAAAAGTATATAAAAGGAAAGAGTAGAAGATATAAACTAGAATTGATTACCAATAAAAATCCTTCTTTCAGAGATTTGTGGGAAGATATAAAGAGGGGGTAATCAATAGGAGACTCTTCGGGCTGAAGCCGGCTGAGTGACGTGCATTCTTTTTCGAACCGTCATTGCGAGAGTAGAATTCGCCAACCTGGCGGATGAAGCAATCTGTTTATTACTTGTACTATTTTCTAAATTCTTTAAATAGTTGATAATCAACACATTGCAAAACACGTCAATGATAGCATTTCGGTACACAAGCACAAAAAAAATGATTATCTGATGGAGGTTTCATCTTAATCGTTGAAACCTAACGTAGGTTTATGAACACCTATAAAATCAGACACAACATGAATAAAAGTCAATTATAAACAGATGAAATACAACCACGGGATACAATTGTTTGCCATTATTGCCATCATAACTGGCTCAACTTTAATAAGCTGTTCAAAAAAAAGCAAGCACGAAATAAACATTATACCAGCACCTTTAAGCATAAAAATTGCAGATGGTTATTTCGCTTTGCAGCAAGCAAATGTAATCCATTTAGATAATTCAAACCATAATGTTGAAAATATAGCTCAGTACTTTGTTGATAAGCTCAGTAAATCTACCGGGCTTAATTTTACTACAGATAATAACCTTGAAGAAGAAGCTGGTTTTGTGTTACAATTGGATGAAACATTAGACTCATTAGGGCAGGAAGGATATATACTGAACGTTGATAAAGATAAAGTGCTGATAACGGCATTTAAAGCCAACGGGCTTTTCTATGGCATCCAATCTTTGCTGCAATTGTTTCCACCCCAAGTGGAGGCAAATACTGTTCGGCAATCCGACTGGAAAATACCGGCAGTATCAATAATGGACAAACCACGTTTTGCTTACAGAGGTATGCACTTGGATGTATCAAGGCATTTCTTTACTAAACAGGAAGTAAAACAATACATTGATTTATTGGCCATAAATAAAATTAATAAATTTCATTGGCACCTAACCGATGACCAAGGATGGAGGATTGAAATAAAGAAGTACCCGAAATTAACAGAAATTGGAGCTTGGCGGGTAGAGCGAACAGAAATATGGCATAATCGCCCCGAGGCCAAAGAAGGTGAAAAAGCTACGTATGGTGGTTTTTATACACAAGAAGACATTAAAGAAATTGTGGCTTATGCAGCTCACAGATTTATAGAAGTAATTCCGGAAATAGATATGCCTGGCCACATGGTAGCTGTTTTTGCAGCTTATCCAGAGTTTTCATGCGATAACGAAACCTACAGGGTAATTCCTGGAGGGTATTGGCCTCCCAGAGATATTTTATGTGTAGGGAATGATAGCTCCCTAATGTTTGTTAAAGATGTTTTATCCGAAGTAATGGAGTTGTTTCCATCGCAATATGTACACATTGGAGGAGACGAAGCCGTTAAAACCAAATGGGAAAAATGCCCCAAATGCCAACAAAGAATAAAGCAGCACAACTTAGCTAATGAAAACGAATTGCAAAGCTGGTTTATTAGCGATGTAGAACAATTTGTTTTGGCGCATGGCAAACGCATGATAGGATGGGATGAAATATTGGAGGGAGGCTTAGCACCTGAAGCAACTGTTATGTCGTGGCGAGGAACCGAAGGAGGAATTGAAGCTGCTAAAATGGGGCATGATGTTATAATGACACCCTATTCGCACTTATACTTGGATTACGCACAGGACAACCCGGCTACAGAGCCTATTGCTATGCACGATAACCTTACCACATTAGAGCGTGTATATTCTTATGAGCCAATGCCTGCTGAATTAACTAAAGAGGAACAAAAATATATTTTGGGTGCTCAGGCCAATGTGTGGACAGAATTTATGCCAAATTATAAACACGTTGAATATATGGCTTCCTCTAGAATGTGTGCATTGGCCGAAATAGTATGGACAATGCCTGAAAAAAAGGATTACGAGAGCTTTAGAAAAAGAATTGAGGAGCGTTGGAAGAGGTTTGATGAAATGGGCGTAAAATACTCCAAAGGTTCTACCATAGTTGATATAAGGTTTGAAAATGCGGAGAGTAAAAAAGGGAAAGTCAGGCTATCAACTGATTATATTAATGCCTCTATTTACTATACCTTAGATGGATCAGAACCAACCCCAAAATCATTAATTTATACGAAATTAATTGACGTAGAAAAACCGATTAAAATCAGAGCGATAATTGTGAAAGATCAACAAATTTTGCCAAACAGTTTAACAACAAAATTATTCGAATAGGAGATAAAAAAAACCTGTTATTATTCAGGACTGAACCTTTTATAATTAATAACCAGTATTAAAATTCGTATTTTGCATCAATTTATTAACTGACATTAAACAACAAGAAAAATAAAATAAAAACCGTCATTCCTGCGCAGGCAGGAATCTGTAGATATGGGAAAGCTATAAACATTATGGATGTTATAAATTTTAAACAGTGAGGTTACTCCGAAAACAGGCAATTTTCACAAAAAGAGACTTTTTTGGTTTTGGGTGTTTTCGGAGTGGACTCAACAGTCTTTATTATTTGTAGCATCCTGCAGAGCGGATTCCTCCCGAGTACTCGGGAGGAATGACGCACGTATCTTTTCTTTACACGCTCTAAATGAGAGTGTATGCCAACTTCATACAAAAAAAGTAATTATTCAGCCGAAAAAACATAGCCACCAAGACACGAAACCTCAAAAGAACCACAAAGTATTAATTTAACACACATAAAATTTTGTGAAACTTGGAGGCTTAGTGCCTTCGCTACGCCTGCCTTGCCAGTTCAGGCAGGCAGTGGCTAAAAAGGTAGCTTTAATGGGTGAATAGTTACCAAAAAATTGATTACATATCAATAGAAACAAATAAAGAGACAAAATGTTATGCACCCGAGATTATTAGCAATTAGGATTGCGATAAGCATTGCGTATATTGCGCTTGCCTAATCGGCAATAAAAGGCTAAATTAAATTACCCAATACAATACCAAAATAATTATATAAAACTCTAAAATTTACAAACAAAGATGATAAAGGAGCCTGTTAATGATTCAAAAATGGACTATCGGTCAATAGAACATGAAATGTGTGGTTTGAATGAAGAAAAAAGATTTGAAAAAATTCATACCATCATTTTTAAAAAATCCACCCTTGCTTCAAAAGTAGTAGCGCATGAAATAGCAGAGTTAATTCGACTAAAAGAAGCCAATAATGAGTTATGTATTTTAGGATTAGCAACGGGCTCCAGCCCTATTGGTGTATATAACGAGTTGGTTCGAATGCATAAAGAAGAAGGGTTAAGTTTTCAGCATGTTGTAACTTTTAATTTGGATGAGTACTATCCAATGCAAACCAACTCTTTACAAAGTTATTGGTATTTTATGCACGAATATTTGTTTGATCATATAGATATTAAACCCGAACATATTAACATTCCGAATGGTACAATTGCTGAAGAAGACGTAAACAGTTATTGCAACGAATATGAAGAAAAAATAACCTCCTATGGTGGCTTGGATTTGCAAATTTTGGGCATTGGGCGTACTGGGCATATTGGCTTTAATGAGCCCGGGTCGCATATAAATTCAATAACCAGAATGGTTACGTTGGATCAGCTAACCCGCGAAGATGCATCAGGCGATTTTTATGGCAGTGCTAATGTGCCTCGCAGAGCCATTACTATGGGCATAGGTACCATTATGAAAGCCCAAAGAGTTATATTAATGGCCTGGGGAGAATCAAAAGCTTCAATTGTAGCCAAAACAGTTGAAGGCAATATAACACATCATGTTCCTGCCACTTACCTTCAAAACCATAATAATGCAACTTTTGTATTAGATGAAGGAGCCTCTGCTGATCTTAAACGCATACATACACCGTGGTTAGTTGGTAGCTGCACTTGGGATGAATATACCACAAAGAGAGCCGTAATATGGCTATGCCAAACCGTTAATAAACCAATATTAAAATTAACCGATAGAGACTATAATGAATATGGTATGAACGACCTGATTTCATCTTATGGCTCATCCTACGATCTTAATATTCAAATGTTTAATACCATACAACGAACTATTACAGGCTGGCCAGGAGGCAAGCCCAATGCCGATGATTCTCAAAGACCCGAACGGGCAAACCCTGCTCAAAAAAGAGCAATAATATTTAGCCCACACCCTGATGATGACGTTATTTCGATGGGAGGTACTTTTATGAGATTGCACGATCAGGGACACGAAGTGCATGTGGCTTACCAAACATCGGGCAATATTGCCGTGTTTGACGAAGAAGTTGTAAAATATGCTAATTTTTACAGTGAGTTAAAAAGCTTTAACCATGCTGAAAATGAGGAGTCGGACAGCTTTTATGAAAACATAAAAAAGGCTGTGCTGGACAAAAAACCAGGCAGTATAGATACAGCCGAAGTTAGAAGAATTAAAGGGTTAATCCGCAGAGGAGAGGCAAGGGCAGCTTGTAGGTTTGTAGGTATTCCGGACAAGAGAGCCTCTTTTTTAGATTTGCCGTTTTATGAAACAGGTAAGGTAAAAAAGAAACCAGTTGGGAAAGAAGATTTGGAGATTACCATCGATATTTTGAGAAGAATTAAACCGCACCAAATTTTTACTGCCGGAGATTTGTCCGATCCTCATGGCACACACAGGGTGTGTTTAGAACTGATTTTTCAGGCCATTGAAGTATTAAAAAACGAAAGCTGGATGAAAGATTGCTATGTATGGCTGTACAGAGGTGCTTGGCACGAATGGGGCGTAGAAGATATTGATATGGTAGTGCCCCTAAGCCCCGATCAGTTGCTTAAAAAACGAAAAGCCATATTTAACCACCAGTCGCAAAAAGATAATGTAGTATTTCAAGGGTCTGATAACAGAGAGTTTTGGCAACGTGTAGAAGATAGAAATAGAAATACAGCAACTCAATATAATCAACTCGGGCTCTCAGAGTACGAAGCTATGGAGGCTTTTAAGCGCTATTATTTTTAAAATAATACAAATTAAGTTAAGAAGACAAAGTCAAAACGAGGAGTTATTTCGTAACAACCCTTTAAGGGTGCATAACATTTTGTCGTTTTACTTTAAACAATTGGTTTTTAAGACATTTAGTTTAAGGGAGCCTCTATTAATTCATTAACTGATAGTAGGAAAATAAAATAAAAACCGTCATTCCTGCGCAGGGAGAAATCCGCCCTGCAGGATGCTACAAATAATAAAGCCTAGGTTAAATTTATAATACTCATAATGTTTATGGCTTCTTCAGTACCTTCTCCATATATACAGATTCCTGCCTGCGCAGGAATGACGAAGGGGCGCATATTTTTTGCAGGGGAGTGTATGCTGGCTTCACACAATGAATTTAGTAATTAATCAGTTTCTCAAAAGACACCCCTTTCATCCCCCCAATATAACAGAAATGCAAGGTGTTGAAAGCCAATTATTTGAATTTTAGTTATAGGGAACCTGAGTTCGGAATCAGAGGTTAAAAAATTATAGTTTGCTTTTTTACTTACTCCTACCATAACGGTAGAAACAAATAGTTAACAACAAAATGTTATGCACCCTCCTTTAATCTCTATATAGCTCAAACTCTACCCGCCTATTTAATTTTTTGGCTGCATCTGAATGATCTTTTAAAATGGGCTGAGAGCTTCCAAACCCTTTCGATTCAATTCTGGTCTCTTCAATATTGCCAAAATAAATAAGGTATTCTTTAATGGCATCGGCTCTTTCTTGCGATAGTTTCAGATTAAAATCTTCTCTACCATCGCTATCTGTATGACCCGAAATTTTTAGTTTAAACTTAGGGTTATCCAATAAAAAGTCAGTAACCTTATCTAAATCATCGTACATGCCGCTGTTTAGTTTGGCTTCGCCATTGGCAAACACAATAGACTCAAACTTAATTTTTGTGGAGATAGGTTCTACTTGAGTAGTAAGCTTGGTATCTTGTTCTAAGTGAATTAATTCTTCAATCCTAAAAAATTTTTCACCCTGCACAATTACGAGGTAATTATTATTATTAATGAGCTTAAATTCAAAACTGCCATCGGGTCTCAAAAATTGGGGAGCTACTTCAATTCCATTATCCAAATCTATGATAGACACAATGCCAGCAATGGGCTTACCTGTTTCGGTATCGTTTATGGTGCCTGCCAACCTGGTATTAGCATTGGGTTGGGCTTCCATAGGTAAAGGGAACGAGTATAGGTCGAGGTTATCCATATTATTTTCGGCCGAACGCGCATAAAACAGGTTTTCCGACTTGCTGTCAATGGTAAAATAAAATTCACTCCCAGGCCCGTTTACCAAGGGACCAATGTTTTTAGCAGAAGCCCAAATGCCATTTGTTCTAAACGTTTTAAAAATATCAAATTCGCCAAAATTGAGCAGATGCCCATTCGAACTAAAATAAAGCACATTGTTTTTGTTATGGTAAAAAGGGCTTACCTCATTTTGCCGAGTATTAATAATAGGGCCTGCATTTTGAGCCTCGCCCCAAATGCCTTCTTCATCCCTAGTGGTAAAATAAATATCGGAAAGCCCGAATCCGCCAATTCTGTCAGAGGCAAAATACAGCGTGTCGTCTGTTTGGTTTAACGTGGGGTGAGAATCCCAGCTTTTACTATTTATATTGGTGCCCAAATTATGTACATTGCCCCAAGTATTATCTTCTCGCCTTTCGGCCACGTATAGGTCGCAATTGCCAAAGCCGTCAGATGCTTCGCAACGGGCAAAAAATAATTCTTTGCCATTATGGCTTAACGTGCCAGAGCCTTCGTTTAATTCGGTATTAATCCCTTCTAAGGGTTGGGCTGTTTCCCAAGTGATGCCATCGCCAATGCTATAGTATAAATTTTCGATATGCTTCCTGTCCAATGGGTCTTCTGATACATCTCTTTTAGTAGTAAAAAGCAAAAAGTTATCGTCATTATTTAACGCAGGAGCATAATCAGCAAAGTCTGAGTTTATCCATTTTCCCATATTTAAAAGCACACCCCTGGGAGGGCGCAGGGTATCCACTTGCTTACGGTATTCTACCAACTCATAATAATAATCGATTGGTACATAATCAATCTCGTTTTGCTGATTTAGCGAGTCGTAGGTAAGCTCAATGGTTTTAATATCTAAATTACTTCGGTAATGGTTGAGCGCCAACTTATAAAGAAATAGCGATTCTTGTTCGTTACCCAACGACTCGGTTAGCTTGGCAAGCCGCCAAATTAAATACGTGTTTTTATAGAAATTTTCTACCCCAAACTTTGATACATATTTTTTTAAAACAGGGTATAAATGCTCCCAATCTTTTTTGCTATTATAATGTTTAATTTTTTTAAAGGCCTTTTTACTGTAATAATAAGGGGTGTGGTTAATATTAGGAAACCTAAAAAGTTCAGAATTACCATAATCATAAGAGGCAACGATAGAATCTTTAATGGTTATATTTTTACGAGCTCTACGTTGGGCATACAAAGTAGAACTTATAAAAAAAAGAAATAAAAGCCAGCTATATTTATGGGGTAAATTTAACATTGGCATAAAATTGCACCAATTCTACTTTGTAAGCAATCTAAAACTTTTATAACTTACAGTTTTGCCTATCAAACACCATTTTCTGTAGGCAGGTAAAGTATGGCATAGGTATTTGCACTCACTCAGTATCCTTTGCGAGCCACATTGAGTATGAGTGTTGCTTGCAGGAGACACTGGTAGAGTGCAGGTATGTTCTTTTGGTTATGCCTGTATTCGGCATAAATGGATGATGAATAATCCTACCTTCCACATTGACTTGCAAGGCCGGGCAACGAAAAACCACCTTCTAAGAGGGTTACTTTATCGCTGTTATAGCCAGAGCTTAGCCTAAATTATAACACCCAGAATTACGCCTGCTATTATTATAAAAGGTGCTTTAATTTTAGTAAATTGTAAAAGCAAAAAGGTAGTTATAATTAATAAAGGGTTAATAAAATTATTTTCAAGTGGCAAAAATAAGATTATTGCTGCTGCAATTACCATACCCGAGCTAGCGGCTGTAATGCCTTCGAGTGAGGCCCTTACAATTCTATATCTTTTTAAATTATCCCAAAATCGAATAACAAAAAATATAAGGAATGTGCCCGGCAAAAAAATGCCTGCGGCAGCCACAAATCCTCCTGTGAGCATTCCCCATATACCCATATCACGAAGTGATAATGCGCCAATATAAGCACTAAAAGAAAACACCGGCCCAGGTACTGCTTGTGCTAAGCCAAAACCAGAAAGAAATTCAGGCGATGATAAATAATCTTTTAAGGTAACAAACTCTGTGTAGAGTAATGGAATTAGTACTTGCCCACCCCCAAAAATCAAAGACCCATTTCTATAAAAATTTTCAAATAGCTTAACAGGCATCCAATGTGTAAATGTGGCCAAGGCACCTCCAATAATTAGAAAAGCACCCCATAAAATAAAATTGGCCCATTTTACTTTCAAAGGTTCATTCTTTTCAATTTTGGGTTGCCTTTTGTATTTAAAGGCTGTTACTAAACCTCCGAGCAATATTAAAAAAGGAAATAAAAAGGGGGAGCTGGCTACTAGCGACAAGATAGTTGAAAGTATTAAAACCAAAATTCCGGATTTAGACTCGATTACTTTAGACGTGATTTTATAAGCAGCAAAGGCGATAAAACCTACAGCCATTGGCTGAATAAAACGGATTATATGTAAAATCTCCTCCTTTTTTTCGAAGGTTGACAATGCAATGGCAGCAAATGTAAGCATAGCTACTGCAGGTAGTGCCCAAAATAAAAGTGTTAAATAAGCTAAACCAGGGCCGCCAATTCTAAACCCAATGGCAGTAATGGTTTGAGTTGAAGTTGGGCCAGGAAGAATTTGACACAGGGCATTTAGTTCTAATAACTCCTTTTCTGTAAGGTAGCCTCTTTTATCAACAAAGCGATCTAAAAAATACGCAATATGTACTTGTGGGCCACCAAAAGCGGTTAGCGACATAAGAATTACGTCCTTTAAAAAAATATAATATCGAACCGTTTTTACTGTCAATGCTACTGTTAAGTATAAACCTTAGCCTGTATAATTCATGAATCTTCGTGATGAGCATTTCAAGTGGCTGTTAATCAGGTACTCACGGAGAATTTTGGAACAGCTTGTCCCGATTTTTTTTCGGGAGAGGCGTCCGCCAGATGGCGGACGTTGAGTAGTAAAATTTGAGTAAGTGCCTGAGTTATAGTTAATTGTAATGCGTAATAGATTATTCATGAATTATACAGGTTAGGTCGAACTCAGGTTATAAGTTGCCATTTTTTTAATTGCAAACTAAAATAGCAATTTAGTTGGAGAAAGCTAATTGATAAGCATATTAATCTTATGAACGTAGCTACTCCGTAGTAGAATTTGCTAACAAAATCAACATATTTGAGAATAACTTTCTCGACAATAATAACTATGCGTAAAAAAACTGTTTTATTCTTAATATTATTCCTCTTATATAAAATACATTGTTTTGCTCAGGTTATTGTAGGGGTTATAATTAATGAAGAAACCCAAGAGGAAATTCCATATGTTAATATAGGGGTTCAAAACCAAAATATTGGTACAGTGTCAAGCCCCAAAGGTGAATTTCAGTTAGATTATCTAACTACTAAAGTTTCAGACAGTATAATTTTCTCATCAATAGGATATCATACCCAAGCCTTTACAGTTGATAGTTTAAAATCACTTTTAGCTGCTCAACACCCAAAGGTACTTATGAAACCCAAAATTAATTTTTTAGAGGAAGTTGTGGTTAACGCTAAGAAAGGCTATTTAAAAAAATATGGAAATGGAGACGGAAACAAAAGAAAAAAAGTTGGCTTTGGACCAAACGATAATTTAGGAAGAGAGATTGGAACAGTTATTTCACCGCAAGAGAAAGATGCGTTAATCAGCAAAGTTTTAATTAATATAGGAGTAAACAATTATGGGAAAATTAAGTTAAGGCTAAATGTGTATAAATGGACAGATAACGAGATAGGAGAAAGGTTAAACAAAAAATCTTTATATTTTGATACTGAATTGAAAGAGGGTATTTGGGAAATGGATATTGAAAAGTATGGGATAGTAGTAGCAAACGATTTTTTTATTTCATTGGAATATATCCAAGATATGGGAGAGTATGGCCTTTATTTTACATTCTCGTTTAATAAAAGCCCTACTTTTATGAGGGCAACTAATAATTCGAAATGGGAGGAAATAACATACAAAAATAAACATGTAAGTATAAGTATTAACACAGTACTTTCTTATTAATGCGGGCGTAATCAGCGTTACTAATACTGCTCTACTGGCTTTATGCTGAGTAGTTTATTTTAACCCTTCGATTAAACCCCTCGAAGAAATTCATGCAAAATCTCAACTGAATTAAATTTACCTATTTCTATATGGCTTTGGTAATATTCTAATAAACTAGCTAACAAGTTATTTCTAACATTGCCTGATAAATGCAGTTTCGACTCATAATTAGCGGCCAATAAATTAGTTAATTGAGAACGACCCTCTTGTTTGGCATAAAATGAAGCATTGGTTATTTGATGAATAAAATCGGAGGTAGAATGAGGTTTAAAGCCTAAAAACAGCGAAAGTTTGATTAAAAATACTAAATGAAAATTCTCAACTTCTTTTTCCTGTTCGTTTAAATGGATAATAGAATTTTGAATAAAATCATAAAAGGGGGGATTTTCTTCTTCTTCTTTCAAACACTTATTTAATACTTCTGTTATAAAAATACTAATACTTGCTTTTATGGGGTCTTGCCTTAAATTGTGCAAGGGGTGGTAGCTGTTTATTTCCGAAACCCTGCTAATATTTTTAGCAGCATTATAATAAATAACGAGTTCAACTAACGATAGAGGTTGGTAAAGTGCAATTTTTCCTTTTGAGTTTTTGCTTCGTACGCTATTAGCAATTACACTAATAAGGCCTTTTTCAAGGGTGTAAACAGTGGCAATTACAGAGGTTTCTTTGTATTTTACAAACCTTAGAACAATACCTTTTGTTTTAACCAACATCTTATTTTACAATGGCAATTTTGCCAAATTGTGTTACAGAACCGTCAGCATTAGAAACAAACACAAAATATACTCCCGTACCAACTTCGCTAGAATACGCATTATACATATCCCAAATGGCGGTATTCCCGTGTGCTTCAATATTGGCAACTAACCTGCCCGAGGCATCGGTAATTTTTAGTTCGGCATTGGTGGGCACTCCTTCTATGGTAATCACACCCGAAAACCCCGGAGTTACAGGGTTAGGAAAAATTTTGGGCGTTTTATAAGTTCCTGTAATGCTTGCTGTGCCACGATATGAAATTAATCCCTTATCTGTATTAAAAAACACTTCGCCTGAAAGGTTGTTTATAGAGATGTCTATGACTATATCTGATAGCAATGGGCTGTTTCCTTCGGTAAAATGCTCTATTAAAACCGAGCCGTCATTATCAAATAACCAAGCACCTTTATTAGTTCCCATCCACATTCTATTTCCGCCATCAACTGCCAAGCAGTTTACATTCTCCCCATTAAATAATAGTTGAGAGTTTATAATAGGCATAATGGCTTCTTGCAAGGGGTTTTCAATAATTAAAAATGGAGACAAGTAATAAACCACCCCTTGAGTGGTGGCTATCCACATTTTACCTTCCTTATCAAGCAATAATTGGTTAATGGTATTACTTGGTATGGTACCTGTGCCTGATGACTTTAAGACAGCCTCCTCTTTAGTTATATTATGTACTATAATGCCTCCACCAACACTAGAACTAATGCCAATCCATTGGTCGCCCCAAGGCGTGCTTACAATTTGGGTGGCATTCGAAACTCCGTTAGATGGCGAGTAAGAAGTCCAATCATTCTCATTGGTTAATTGATGAAGTGATGTTGTTGTGTTGTTATTAAGTACCCATAAGTTTCCATTTTGGCTATCAATATCCTTAATGGCTACATTTCTAGCCGGGGGTAAATAATTTATTAAGGGGCTGTTCAGCTCATCCATAATTTCGAAATTTCCCTCACTCCATAGCAGTAAGCCATAGCCATAAGAGCTAAAAATTAGTTCCCCATTCTTCTTAGAACTTACGCTTGTAATGTCTAAAAACTCTGGAATAAACTCTGTTTTAGGATACCCAGTTGAATTATAATTAGACCAAAAACCATTTTCAAAAACAGAGAAACCTGCATTATTTCTTAGGGGCAACCCATTATTTGTTTGGTGCGGAGGCAGTGCAAAAACTTTATTCTGCACCGTTTTTAATTTAGAAACGCTATTAAAAAATGGACCGTTCGGGTAAAGACTTTCGCTTTTACCATCTATTATATAAACAAGGCCATTTTTATTATCTGCAATCCAAGAATTATCTCCATCTAATAGGCCATCTTCTGCTTTAATTATATTTTCAGATACCAAAGGTGTAAGCACATTACTTTCTAAAATATAGGCAGTATCCGAAGCAGTAATAAGGGTTTTATCACCGGTATATATGCTTGTAAAAGTAGCACCAATTAAGCCTCCAACAGGAAGCCAAATGCCATTATTGTATTGCAAAAGCCCTTGCGATAAATTTGCAGTTAAGGGCTTATCTTCATAAAAACCTAGCACAGATGCCTTTTCTTGGTTTATTCCTGAGGTTCCATCAAACCTTTTCCATTGTGCAAAATCTTTTAAGTTATCAGATAAGCTGCCTGCTATTAATCCTGTTTCTGTTGCTAAAAAGAGTGAATCGTTATAAATAGTACTGGCATATATCTTTAGGTTATCTCCCGTGTTGCTTAGGTTTAAAAACGATTCCTGAATAATTTGTGTTTCTGTATTAATCTTTAAAAGTCCAAAATCAGTACTTAAATAGGTGTAAATGCCATCTTCGTTCATCTGGTAGCTAACCTTAGTATCCAAAATATCTGACAGCTTTATATCGGGTATTGCGCTTATTTTGTTTTCTTTAATTAAGTCTAATTGGCCATTATCATAGGCAATAATAAGTGTGTTGGTGGTGTTATTATAATGAATAACTGAGATGCCAGTTTCTGACAGCCCATTAAGTTTAGTAATACTTTTAATACTTTGATCGGCTTTATTAATAATGTAAAGCCCTGCCTTCGAAGCTGCAAATACTTCTTGTGGGCTTTGTGTAACAGAAATTGTTGTATTAAACGAATAATGCGTTCTCCAAGAACCCGTAGGGATATTGTTTTGGCATATCCCTGATACCGGGACTAGCAATGTAAAAAGTATAATTATTTTTTTCAATCTTGTGTTAACTGGCCTTCTAAAAAACATTTTCTGCACCGGGCTTCATAAGTACTTTGTTCTCCCAGCATTACTTTTTGTTTATTGTCTGTTAAACGATAAGAATACGAGGCTAGTGCCCCACAGTTCATACAAATGGCATGAACTTTAGTAACATACTCGGCTTGTGCTAATAAACTGGGGATGGGACCAAATGGATTTCCTTCAAAATCCATATCTAAACCAGCTATAATAACTCTTTTGCCCGCTGCCGCCAATTGGTTACACACCTCTACAAGCGAATCATCAAAAAACTGCGCTTCATCTATGCCAACCACATCGCTATTGCCCGAAAGCAGTACAATGTCGTTAGCAAATTGTACAGGCGTAGAGCGTATCGTGCTTTCATTATGCGAAACCACGTTGGTTTCATGATAGCGCGTATCAACGGTAGGTTTAAATATTTCTACCCTTTGTTTGGCTATTAACGCCCTGTTTAACCTTCGGATTAACTCTTCTGTTTTACCAGAAAACATAGAACCGCAGATAACCTCCACCCAGCCGGCTCCTTCTTTTTTCCCTTTAGGAATTGGTTGCTCAACAAACATTTAATTGGTATAATTTACGTCTGGCAGCTTATTTTTTTCAGGCACTTCAATCATAATATCTCCTAAAGGAATGGTTTGGCAAGTTAGCCGCTGGGTATCTAAAATTCTACCGGCCTCAAAAAAACTACTTTCTACTTCAGATCTATCACTTAAATTTGATTGCCCACTTGTTACATTGCATTTGCACGAAGTACACCTTCCGTTGCCTCCACAAGCATACATCCATGCGATATTATTTTCTTGCAAAATGGCAAGAATGCTTACAGGTGATTCGTTGTTTAAATTAAATTCAACAACTTTATTAGCTTGGTTGGAAATAGTTATTTTAGGCATAATTTTACATCTAAGATTACAAAGGAACAAAAACTTGTTATGGAGAACAAATTGAATCAGCCAGCTATTGAACAATATGCTGAAAAGTATTCGGAGATACTTCTAAAAAAATTATTTTCTGAGAGGGAAAAAATTTCCGGCAAAGAAATTATGAGTGAAATTCCGGTGCAACAAGTGGCTCTTTTTGTGCTATTTAACCTTTTTAAGCGTTGGAAAGATGAAATGCTACACCTAAAAAGCCCTTATTTTAATTATGAGGCCGAAGAGGTTAAACTAAAACTAGAAGAGTTTATGAATTTACTTTCTAAGCATATTAGTGTTGATAAAGAGCAATTTACTCCTTTAATGAATCAAGCGGTTAAAGATTCCTTGCTATTAATAATTTCGCCTCTTAAATTTTATGAAAATTTAGTTGATTCTTTTAAGGAGACAGCTCCCAATATGGATGAGGTGAAAGACCTTCAGCGATTTATAAAAATAAATACGCATATGAGAGATGCCTTGCTTACTGCGTGGGCTGCTAGCTATTCGAGCGAAGAGTTATTTGATAAAGCATTTGAAGGGTTAACTACTGCTCCGCAAGATGTTAAGCCTTTAATGGAGCCTTTTAATAAATTATTAGCACTGGAGCTAAGCGATTTTATTGAAAAAGACGAAACAATTAATGAAGAAGCATCTCCTGAAATTAGTATAGAAGATGAGATTATTGAGGAGGAAGAGCAGGTACAGTTTCAAACTATTCATACACAATATTCTGAAGAAAGCACAAGTATATTAGCAGATTCGCTTGGGTTTGAGGCTAATCAAGCTTTGCTAAAAACAATGCTTACCATTAATCAGAAATTTATGTTTGTGAACGATTTATTTGATGGCAACACCGAAGATTTTAATAAAGTACTCGACTTTTTAGACTCTTGCGAAACCAAAGAAGTGGTGCTAAAATTTATTAGTAGCAATTATATCCAACGTGGAAACTGGAAGCCGGAAGCACCACAGGTAAAAGAATTTTTGGCACTAATTGATAAGAAATTTGGCTAAGTTCTTAATAATACAACATTCGATAACTATCGGATTCGATAGCTAATCCGATAGTTATTGGATTGTTATCCACAAGCTGAAACCTAGCTGCACATTTTAACACATTTGGTTTTCCGACACACACAAAACCAAAAGAGCTAAAATTTTCCCAACACTACGATTTGGATAGTTCAAATAAAAAGTCTAATTTTGTTACTTATAGTCAACATAAATAAAAATGAATAAAAGCATAATAAATGAACTACTTAATTCTCACGAGATAATTCTCATTGAGAAATACCTCATTTACTCTTTTCTTCAAAACAACCATTTAGAATTAAACAAAAGTCCAATAGTTTCAGAACTGTTAGCCGATTTTAAATCAGAACCAGAAATTTATTTACTTGTTTCAACTCTTGATATTAAAGACTTAAAACTTTTAGAAAAGTATCTTGAGCTTTTAATTCCTACAAATGACAGAAAAATAAATGGAGCATTTTTTACTCCTACTTATGTTGTAGATTTTATTATTAATGAAGTTTCTCCTGAAAAAAATGACAAATGTTTAGACCCGAGTTGTGGTTGCGGAGCATTTTTAATAGGCTTGGTAGAATATTACCAAAATACTTTTAACAAAAGCATAAAGGAAACCATTAAAGAGAATATTTATGGTTCTGATATATTAAATTATAATGTAAAACGCTCGAAAATAATCTTATCGCTTTTTGGGCTTCTAAACGATGAAATTATTGACGAATCCAACTTCAATATTTACAATCAAGATAGTTTGAAAGCTGATTGGAAAAATGAATTTGAAATAATTGTTGGAAATCCTCCTTATGTTAAATTCCAAGATTTAAGTGACGAGAATAGGCTGCATTTAATTAACAATTGGAAAAGTATTGAAAATGGAACTTTCAATTTGTATTTTGCTTTCTTTGAACTAGGCCATAAATTATTATCTACAAACGGAAGATTAGGATACATTACACCAAACAATTACTTCACTTCTTTGGCAGGTTTATCACTTCGTCAATATTTTTTGCAGAATAAATGCGTAACAAGAATTCTAGATTTTAGACACAAAAAAGTTTTTGATGCCCAAACATACACAGCAATTACTTTTGCTAATAAAAAGGCTAATGAATCTATTTTATTCGACAAAATTAAGGACGAGCAATCTTGTTCAGATTTTTTAATTTCAGCAAATGGTTCACCTAATTATTGGGAGAACTTAGATGTTAGTAAATGGCGATTATTAAAAACCAAAGAACAAGAAAACATTAAAATAATTGAGAGAATTGGAACTCCAATAAAGCAACTATTTAATATTGCTGTTGGAGTTGCAACCTTAAAAGATGAAGTGTTTTTTATAGATTCTGCAAACGGAATAAACGGATATTTAACAAAAACGACAGAAAACGGCACATTTTTAATTGAAAAAGAAATAACAAGACCTGTTTATAAAATATCTCAATTTAAAAGCCAAAAAGACATTGAAAACAATACTTTAAGAATTATTACTCCTTATTATTATACAAATTCCAAAACGGCAGTTCCTATTTTGGAAGATGAGTTTAGAGCTAAATACCCTAAATGTTACGAATTTTTGCTTTCGGAGAAAGAAAAATTAGAAGGTCGTGGAAAAGGTGGCTATTTCGGTCAGACCGTGCCAGTGATTTCGGTTCAAACCGTGCCACTTTGAAAGATGCTGCAAAATAGTAAAAATTATTTATTCATTCTTTAAAATTCCTTTTCTTAACGACTCTCCTTTCAA
>JALSJD010000087.1 GCA_026989535.1 Cyclobacteriaceae bacterium | reverse complement strand
CTATGAGAATTTTCTTGCCAAAACTCGTAGTGCTATTTTTATATATGGGCTATATTCGCACTACGCGGGTAAACATTTTGCGATGTTTTTGCAACAAAGTAGGTGCTTCGATATAACCTGCATTATTAACGAATAATCTATTATGCACCCCAACTGACTACCACCTAAATTGAGCGATTCACTAAAGCGATAAGCCTGCCTGGATTGGCAGACAGGCACTAATGTACTGAGTTACCCCGATAGCAATCGGAGCCAAAATACTCGCAATACCTTTGAGGTGTTGCTGTGTTTTTTGTAAACTTTTAATTTTCAGTCTCTTAGCACCAGCCAAAAGGCGGGCGGGCTTTCTCCTCTCTACTAAATCGCTCAATCTAGGTATCAGATACTTGAAAGGCTCATAACGAAGATTCATGAATAATGCAGGCTAAACTAGTAATATGTTTAGCCACTTTTATTGAAATATGAACATCACAAAAGAATTTCACTCAATTAGCAAATTGTAATACCTGAGCCCACTCCGAAAACAGGCAATTTTAAAAAAAAGAGATTTTTTTGGTTTTGGGTGTTTTCGGAGTGGACACAATGCCTCTAATTATTGGTTTTCCATGGTAAATAGCAGGATACTATTCGATTTTTTAAAGTCCCCATAGCATATATGGATAACCTCATAAAAGGGTATTATGATTATTTTCTTGTTACCACTGTAAAATCCAAATCATTTCACCCTCCTTCCTTTCCACTCATACATTTTTTGAAACGAAAACAAGGCCGTTACTGCCACATAAATGGGGTAAGCCAATTGCAATAAAACAAAAGCCAACCCGTTAATTTTTTCATCCATAAATCGGGTAACCTGCCTAATAAAAAAGAAATCAAAAAATGATTTTATCAGCAATAAATTCATCCATAAAAACATTGAGTCACTATTAAATGCCACCAAAAACGGAAATAGCAAAATGCTGAGCGAAAGCATAAAAACCAAAACAGCCGTTGTTTTGGTTAACAAATCGGTGTAAGCTTTCCATTTGCTTGCCCACCGAACACGTTGACTTATAAACGATTTTAAGGTGCGCTGTGCTTTGGTACTGACAACAGCTTCTTTTAGTTTAACAAAGTTTACCCCGTTTTTATAGGCATAGGCAATCTTATGCAATAAAAAAACATCATCGCCCGAAGCTGTTTCCATATTATCCTTAAAACCACTGACTGCCTCAAAAGCAGATTTTCGAAAGCCAAGGTTGGCTCCATTGGTCATTACAGGCTTGTTCCAACCAATTAAAGCTGCTCCACTCCCAATTAACGAAGCAAATTCAATTGCTTGCATTTGGCTAAAAAGGTTTGCTTCGTTTATAAATTTAACAGGGCCGCTCACTAGCTGTGTTTGTGCATTAAATGATTGCACCATTGCTTCAATCCACGTATCAGGTACTCGGCAATCACCATCGGTGGTAAGAATTATTTCCGCATTAGAAGCAGAAATTCCTGCTGTGATAGCTTTTTTCTTACCTTTTTCCCCTTGCAAACAAATAAGTATTCCATCCGTATTTTTTAAAAAATTCTCTATTATCTCTTTAGAGTTATCTTCTGAATGGTCGTCTATAATGATAATACTTAGTTTACCCTGATAGGTTTGCTTTTGCAAATCGCTTAATAGTAACTTGATATTGGCAGCTTCATTTCTAACAGGAATAATAATAGCTACTGAAGGGTTATAATCTTCATTCTTATAGACAGGAATCCTCTCCCAGCCCATCCATAAATAAACAATAAATAGGCAATAGCTAATTATTAAGATGGTAAAGCCCCATTCAATCATTGGATACTTCGGGATTAAGAGATAGGTTTTTAATAAAAAATAACCCTGCAAGTGAGGGTATGGCCAAATTGATTACCCATAAAATAAGCGTTGCCAGCACTATGCCTGCCGATGGGTATCCTGCTAAGCTTAAAAAGAATATAACAGAGGCTCCTCGAATACCCAGTGCGCCTAAGTGGCCCGGTTTAGGCACAATTGTTTTGGCAAAAAACATCCAGGTAATACAGCCCAATAATACCACCCAGGGTATTTGGGGAGCCAAATAAAGCGCAAGCAACATTAATTGAACTAAAAATATAATATACCTTAAAAACGATAGGCCAATAATTTTTAACCAAATTATATTCGATACTTTTTTAATAGCGTCAACATAGTTTTTAGCTTTTTGAGGCCAAAATTTAATAGCAATTAGTATAAGTGCTGCAAATAGCACTAGCAAAACCAATAGATTCGTTTGTTTTCCGTAAATAGCCCCAATAGTAGTCATTTTTGCCAGTTGAACTAAGCCCACTAATCCAAATAAAACGGTCCATAAAGATTGCACTCCTTGCGCCATTATTACAGGACCTACTACCAATGACCGATTACCTTGGGTTAAACTTAGCACCTTACTACTTACGGCACCCACTCCAAAAGGCATAATGGTATCGAACAAAACGCCTGTTAATATCGCTTTAAAAGCTTGGCCAATGGAAATTGGTTGCACTTGCTTGGCCAATAGTTGCCATTTTTTGCTTTCCAGCAACCAATTTAGGCTCATCAAGGTGGTAATAATTAAGCATAAGGCGGCAAATTCGCTGGTGGCAAAAAGTGCAGCAACTTTGTTTAAATAAACCTGTTCTGCCCATAATTTGCTTGCTACATAATAAAAAGCCCCCGCTGCCAACCCTATTTTTAACACCCAAGGCCAATAATGAATTACTGAACTACTTTTTCTATATGTAAGATATCTGTTAAATTGCACCGATGGGTAAAGCTATAATAAAAGAGCAAATAATTTTAGGGTTAGACCCTGGGACAAATGTAATGGGATATGGCGTGATAAAAGTAACAGGGCAAAAATTAACTTTATTACAGTTTGGGGTTATTCATCTTAAAAAATACGTAACTCACGAGCTAAAACTCAAGAAAATTTTCGATCGAGTGCTATCAATTATTGATGAGTACCACCCCGATGAAGTAGCACTAGAGGCACCATTCTTTGGCAAAAACGTGCAATCAATGTTAAAATTGGGCAGAGCCCAAGGAGTGGCCATGTCGGCCGCTTTGTATCGAGACATTCCAATAACCGAGTACGCTCCTAAAAAAGTAAAAATGGCTGTAACTGGCAATGGAAATGCCAGCAAAGAGCAAGTGGCTGCCATGCTAAAGCAACTATTAAAGTTTAACGAAACGCCAAAACTATTAGATGCCACCGATGCCTTGGGCGTGGCAATTTGCCATCATTTTCAGGGAGGCGTACAAAAAAAAGGGGCAACTTCGTGGAAAGCATTTATTACAGAGAACCCGACTAGGATAAAGAAGACCTAAGACTTTTAGACCCAATGGCCCAGACCAAGTACTCAAATACTTGGGTAGGTACACACATAAAACGACCATTACGCATTACCGTATTCGCTCGGTTACTGACGACAAAGTTCGCTTTGAGTACAAAGATTATGCAGACGGCAACAAGAAAAAAGAACTGACACTATCCTCACAAAAGTTTATGCGAAGGTTTGA
>JALSJD010000086.1 GCA_026989535.1 Cyclobacteriaceae bacterium | reverse complement strand
AAAGTATGTTATCTTTGTTCATGCTAGCCTCCAAGCTTTAGTTGTTTAAAACACTAATTATGGCACTGGCTCCGCTAACCCACGATATTGGAGGCTAGCGCCTTGGGGGAGTCATTATGTCTAGCTGTCTGCGACGCAAAAGCAATAATCTCAAAAAAATGTTTCTACAATAAGGAAATTTTTAATGTTGAAGTTTGATGAAAATATAAAAAAATTTAATAAAGTAGATACAACTGAAATGAAAGCAGAGAATATTCTTGAGCGTTATGATTTGCAGGAGGCAATTGTAGCAAGCTGGGAGCTATTTAAAAACGAAATTGGTTTACCTAGTGCTTATCTCATCGGAGATGAGATAGCTCCACATACTTCAACACAAAACTCTATTGATTTATTAGCTTTTAACCCTGATGACTCATCATTAACTGTAATAGAATTAAAAAGAGATAAACATAAATTACATCTTTTACAAGCTATATCTTATGCTGCAATGGTTAGCACTTGGGATACAGAAATATTAATTTCAAAAATTAAAAACAATTGCAATCCCGAGCCTCAGGAACTAGTTGATTTAATAAATAATAATGAGCTAAATACTGATATAAAAATTATGCTGATTGCAGAATATTATGACCCAGAGGTTATAATAACCGCAGATTGGCTATCAAATAATTATTCCGTTGATATAACTGCTTTTGCAATAAATCTACATAAAATGGGGAATGAAAAGTTTTTAACACTAGAGCAAAGCTATCCTTTGAAAGCATTAACTGATGTTTATGAAATACGCGGAAAAACAAAAAGAAAATCTAGGGTCAATAATATCGAAGAAATTACGTGGGAAGATGTATTACCAAAATTAGAATACTCCTTTGCCAAAAAAGGTATTGAACTTTGTTCTAAGATAAGAGCAGGAGAGCCTTCCAGAAGAAGATTTGGTAGTATTAGAACTAACTTTGAAGGGTTTACATGGGTTAGCATCAACTTTAGAAGGAAGTATATCAATGTATATCTAAAAGGGGATTTTGAAGGAATGCACGAACACCTTCTTGAAATATTTAAAAACGAAATATCACTTAATTCATGGCGTGATGGTTTAAGCTTTATTGTTGAAACTGATAGCCAGTTTAATAATTTGGTTAAGTGGCTGAAATTAAATAACTAAAAGCTAACAAGGCATTTAAAACAAGGACTTGCCTTAAGTCGGGCTTCTTTTTAGCATTGTGGTTTCGTTTGAAATCGTGCTAAATTGAAGCTCAATTTTGTTAAAACGGCAAGCCCTTTAATGCGGCGTTATGCTACTAAACCCCAAAATATTGCCATCTGAGTAATAATGGTATATATTTTATATTATGTACTATTTTGAATATGATAAAGAGAAAAGTCTCTCTAATCTAGAAAAGCATGGGATTGATTTTATAGAATCACAGGAACTCTGGAAAGATCCGGATATTCTCGAAGTAAAAACGAAATTTGAAATTGAATCTCGGTTTATAGTGATTGGAAAAATCAGCGAAAAACACTGGTCTGCTGTTATTACTTACCGTGGCGAGAATATTCGAATAATCTCTGTAAGAAGATCAAGAGAATCTGAGGTGAAATTATATGAAAGCTAATGAATTTGATAAAAAGTTTGATAATAACAAATTAGATATAATTGATGATTTGGATTTATCATCAGCGAAACGACTAAACCAAGTACAAAAGAGAGTAAATGTCGATTTCCCTACATGGGTAATTGATTCTCTTGATAAAGAAGCTAGTCGTATAGGCGTTACTCGCCAATCAATAATTAAACTCTGGTTAGTAGAGAGACTAGAAGAACGCTCTTCTAGGGTTTAAAACTGTACAGCCTATGCTAACCGAATTATACGGAAGCAGTGACAACGAAATTAGGTAGAAGCCGTCTAATTCAGAAGTAATTTATGAGAAGCATGGTATAGTATTGATACGGAATGGTTATTCGGAAATTGAATAATCAATTTTAGACGAGATTATACGGAAGCTGTCTAATAAACTGTTAGGTGTCTGCGACGCAAAAGCATAATTTTCACATCTGTCGATTCCACCCCACCCATTAGTCGTATATACCTATGAAAATATAAAATTTAAGGTATCATTATCTAATATATAATAATAAGAGAGATTGATATGCACTATCCTATAGGTTCGATGTTACAACGCCCAATTAAAAAATTTAAAATTAAAATAGCTAATCATATTGGAATTTATATTGGAAACGACGAAGTTATTCATTTCGGCTTTCCAGCTGAAAATAAAATAATAAAAACAACAATGGAAGAATTCTCAGATGGTCAAGCTATTAGCGTAAAGCAGTATCCAGATGATGAAGAACATGGAATTAGCATAGTAAGAAAAGCAAAAATATTGCTTCAAATGCCAGAAAGTGAATATAATGGGAAATACAGTATTTTCTTGAATAATTGTGAGGATTTTGCTAGAGAGTGTTTTGGTAAAAAAGGACACCTAATAAGAGATCAATGGGAGAGTTTACGAGGTGATGCAGGAGAAAAAGCATCAAAAACTAGCGCTGGTTTATTTAGTTCTATAGCTACTATGGCAGGTGAATTAGGGAAGAGCCCTATGGCTAAAAATGCCTTGGCTAAAACAGCAGGTGTTTCTGCGCGTGGGCTAATCAAAACTGCTGTAAAATCTGCTCATAGCACGGGAATAGGAAAACAGGCTATTGAGGTAATTGCGAAGTCATCTGCTGGCAAGGCAATATATGGCGGTGCTGCTATTAATACCGCTTCTAAAGTAGCTAGAGGCAATGCGGTTGTAGCCACGGCTACTACTATAGCTTTAACAGGGCCAGATTTATATCGTGCAATATTTGATAAATCAGTATCATGGAAACAAGTGAGTAAGAATTTCACAACTAATGGAGCAATGGTGGCTGGCGGAGTTGGTGGCTGGGCAGGTGGTGCTGCTTTAGGTTCAGCAATATTTCCTGGTGTTGGTACTGTTGTTGGAGCAGTTGCAGGCTCTTTAGTTGCTTCAAGTGTTGCTAAAAGTGCATCAAAAAAAGCCTTAGATCATCTTCATGTTGATGATTCTGTACAAATGCAAGTTTTAATTGAGGGGGCTTTAATTAAACTATCCGAAGAATTTGAGTTTACAGAAGAGCAGATTGAAAACCACCTGATACCCGCAGTAAAAGAAAAAACAGATGATGTTAAGTGGATGAGAGAAATTTATAAATCAGGTGAGAATGATGAAGAAAGGGCTATATTTGCATATTCTCAGTGTCGAGGTATTTGTATGGAAGTAAGTGAGAATATGGAAGAAGTATGTGCTTAATAAAATTAAATAAAAAAAAAACCTAACAAGGCATTTAAAACAAGGACTTGCCTAAGCCTGGCTTCTTGTTTAAGATTTGTAGTTTTGTTTAGTTTCGTGCTAAATTCAACTTCAATTTTGTTAAATCGGCAAGCCCTTTAATGCGGCGTTGGTATGACTCCCCCTGTCAATCAAAGCACAGAATTTTCCTGCTCTTTTTTTAGAACCTTAGTGTGTATTCTTTCGTTAATAAAATTGAGCTA
>JALSJD010000085.1 GCA_026989535.1 Cyclobacteriaceae bacterium | reverse complement strand
GTGCAACTTTGTTTGGTCTCGTATTTTATATTTTGTACTCAATTTTGTTTCTTTACTATTTGCCGAGTCAAAGACTCTTTTTATCATTTGTAAACACAAGTTACGCTATCGCTAAACTTGCGCTAGTTGCGGCTCTTGGGTAATCATTCATTGCATTAAACTACTCCGAGGTATAGTTATCGGGGTATTAGGAGTTTGCTACGCAAACAAAATTATTTCAAGCCCAAGAGTTGGGGAATTAAACCAAAAGGGCTATCGCCCTGCGGTTAAAAAAATTACCTTTGATTTTATAAATACCAAAGTTAAACAGTTTTGTAAAAACTATAGGGTATGAAAACAAAACAAGAACATATTAATTTTTGAGTCGAACAAGCAAAAGACGATTGGGCAGCGGCTGATATTTTGTTTAATGGAAGAAAATATTTACAGACTCTATCTTTTGCACACCTTGTAATAGAAAAAATTTGTAAAGCAGTATGGATAAAAGACAACAGGGAGAATGTGCCTCCACGAACACATAATCTAATTTTTTTGCTTTCTTCAACACAAACTGTTTAACTGATGACAGAAGTGAGTTCTTGTTAAGTTTAAACAGGTTTCAACTAGAAGGCAGATACCCCGATTATTTAACTAAAACGCATAATATCTGCAATAAGAAATTTGCAAAATCAATGCTAGATACAACAAACGAGTTAAGATTATGGTTACTAGAGGGGCTGCAATAACTACGGCTAAATCATTTATTACTGAGTGCCAATCAAAGGGATTGAGCTTTTACAAGGTATTAGTATTTGGTTCAGTTGCCAAAAATAGGATGCATGATTGGTCTGATATTGATTTGCTTTTAGTTTCTGACCAGTTTGGAGATAATGTTTTTGATAACCTGAAACTTTACTCAAAAATTAATATTAAGTATCCTATTATTGAAACACACCCATACCCTACAAAGTATTATATAGAAGGAGATGATTTTGTACATGAGATTAGCAAAGGTGCTATTGAAATAGTTTAGTTTACCACTGCAATATTGCTCACTCGTTAGTAGGATATATTTGGTTTATTAATTTCAATGCCCATCTTTTTCACAAACTCGGGGTGCGACTTGGAGTCGCACCCCGAGTGAACCTAAAAGATAATATTTATTTCTCTAGGGTCAATGATGACATTACTAGATTGATTGATAAATTCAGAGGAGTTATTCGGAACATCAAGTAGCTCGTATGCTAGATTTTTGTTGCATATTGATTTGTTACTAAGGTCTGAATAATCTCTATACGAAGAAAACTCCCAATCCTGCATTTTGTTAACCAGTTTGGCTTTTAAAGGATTTTGATGAATATAATGAAAACAAATAAAGGCTTGTTGATTACTACCTAGATTGAGCGATTCAGTAGAGATGAGAAGTGCTAAGAGACTGAGAATAAAAAGTTTACAAAAAACACAGGAACACCTACAAGGTGTTGCGAGTATTTTTGGAAGTCTTTTTAACTCAGTACATTAGTGCTTATCGCTTTAGTGAAACTTAAAAACCCACCGTCTTTGACGGTGGTAATGTTCTAAGGGCTATGCCTTAATTTTGGGATATGAGTAAATATCGGAAATTATCACATGTAGTGTACAAGTGTGATTACCACATTGTATGGGTTCCAAAATATAGGTTTCGTGTATTAACTGGTCAGGAAAAGCAGGAGAAACAAGTAGAGGATCAACAACATAAGTTCGACTTTTAAAGCCCCCTTTGGGGGCAAAGATTTTGGGCAACAGGCTTTGGAGCATGGAGTACAGGCAATATTACTGACGACATGGTTCAGGAATACCTTGAACACCATAGAAAATCTACTGATACCTCTCAAGATAACTTTTTGCTTGAGTAAAATGAGGCACGACTTTTAGTCGTGCTTTATCCGAACCCACCTACTTCCAGTAGGTGGTGGTTCAGTTATTTTCTCAATCTAAAATCATGACTATCACCATAAATACGATGAACCTACTAACTTTGCAACAGCAATCGAAAACCCAATGAGTGATTTTATAAAACACGAGTGCGGTATCGCATTAGTTCGCCTCCGAAAACCCCTCGAATTCTATATAGAGAAATATGGTTCTCCAGCTTATGCTGCTCGTAAAATGTATTTGCTTATGGAAAAGCAAAAAAACAGAGGGCAGGATGGTGCCGGTATTGCCAATATAAAAATTCATCAACGCCCAGGCAAAAAATACATTAGTCGTTACCGATCGGTAGATAAAGACCCGATTGCAGATATTTTTGGTAAAATTGATAAGAAGTATATAAAGGCCGCAAAAATTGGTGGGGAGTTATATAATAATGCGGAGTGGTTACGAGAAAATTCTGCTTTTACCGGGCAATTATGGTTGGGGCATTTGCGTTACGGCACCCACGGCAAAAATAGTATTGAAAATTGCCACCCCATTTTAAGGCAAAACAACTGGCGAAGCCGAAGCCTTGCCTTGGCTGGTAATTTTAATATGACCAATGTGGAGGAGCTTGTTCAAATTTTAATCGACCTTGGCCAGCATCCCAAAGAAAAATCTGATACAGTTACCGTAATGGAAAAGATTGGCCATTTTTTAGATGAAGAAAACCAACGCCTGTTTGATAAATATAAATTTCAATACTCGAACAAAGAAATAGCCGAAATAATAGCCAAAGAACTTGATTTAACCCATGTACTTCAAAAAGCATGTAGAGATTTTGATGGAGGTTATGCCATGGCTGGCCTCACAGGTAGTGGGTCTGTTTTTGTAGCGCGCGACCCTGCCGGCATTAGACCTGCCTATTATTATGCCGATGATGAAGTAATTGTGGTGGCATCGGAAAAACCGGCTATTAAAATTGCGTTTGATGTTGACTATGACCAAATTGAAGAAATAAAACCCGGGCACGCACTTGTAATTGATAGAGATGGTGAATTTAAACAAAATCAATTTATTGATACCCTTCCAAAAAAATCGTGCAGTTTCGAGCGTATTTATTTTTCCAGAGGCACCGACCCTGATATTTACCGCGAACGCAAAGAGCTCGGAAGGCTTTTGGTGCCGGATGTGCTGAAAGCTGTAAATCACGACTTAGAAAATACTGTATTTTCTTACATTCCTAACACAGCCGAAACAGCCTTTTTAGGAATGATTGAAGGAATTGAAGAACATATTGCGCAAGAACGCCAAAAAGCACTTGAAGGCAAAAAAACTAAGATTGCGGCCAAAGATTTAATGCAGCTTAAGCCCAGAGTTGAAAAACTGGTAATTAAAGATGTAAAAATGCGCACATTTATTGCCGATGATGCCAGCCGTGACGACCTCGTTTCGCATATATATGATAGCACCTATGAAGTGATTAAAAAGGATGTTGATACACTTGTAATTATTGATGATTCCATTGTGAGAGGCACTACGCTTGAAAAAAGCATTCTTACCTTAATTGGCAGGCTACAACCTAAAAAAGTAGTGGTGGCTTCCTCTGCCCCTCAAATTCGTTACCCTGATTGCTATGGCATTGATATGAGCAAAATGCACGAATTTGTGGCCTTTAGAGCGCTACTTGGTTTGCTCGAAGACCATGGCAAAAAAGACCTGCTCGATAAAGCCTATATTAATTGCCAAGAAAGCAAAACTAATCTGGCTCCTGTAAATTATGTACAAGCCCTTTATAAAGAATTTGCCGCCCAAGAAATTACCAATAAAATTGCAGAAATTGTAAAACCTGAGAGTATGACCTCAGAATTGGAGGTCATTTATCAATCCATCGAAAATTTACATAAAGCCATACCTAACCACTTGGGCGACTGGTATTTTACAGGTGATTTTCCCACCAATGGGGGGCATAAAGTGGTAAACAAAGCCTTTAGTAACTTTATGGAAGGTAAAAAAGTAAGGGCTTATTAAAGTTGGAAGTCGGAACTCGGTCAATCAATAAGCAAGCGCTCGATAATGACGATGGCCTTGAGCATTAGTTATACAAGATTAAAATTTACTAAATGTCTCAGGCTAAATGCCACCATGCCTGCTTAGCAATCGTTGTACATGGTTTTTAATTCTCCCAGACTGAATAATCGAGAACAATCCACTCCTCATTTTCTTTTACAAGTCTTCCAGCAGAGCCAACACCTTCAATTTTATATAACAATTCGAAATCGGTTGTATCAGTTTTGATTTTTAATTTGTTAAATATTAAAAAGTCCTTAATCCCCTCTTTTTCTAATTGAAATTTTGACATTATTTTAACACTCTGTCCAAACTTCTTCAGATTTAAGTTTTTGTTAATCAGTTCCGTTTCTAATACTTTTACAGGTAACCTTTTATTCAATTCAGGGTGATAAATCCATTGAAGTTTAGGTAGGTCAAGTATTTTCTGCACTACCAATTCAGCTTCAATTAATTGCGTTTTCTTGCTTTCTTGGCAAGAAAGCAAGAGTATTAGCCCTAATGATATTAGAATCGATTTTTTCATTATACACAGCAAATAACTAACTTTCCATTAGTCCTTTCATTACACCGAAAAACTCTCCCCACAACCACAGGTTCGGGTGGCATTTGGGTTTACAAACTGAAACCCTTTGCCATTTAGCCCATCGCTAAAATCTAAGGTAGTACCAATAAGGTAAAGCAGGCTTTTCTTGTCAACAACAATTTTTAATCCATTGTCTTCGTAAATTTCATCACGCTCTCCAAGCTCCGCATCAAACCCGAGGTCGTACATTAAGCCGGAGCATCCTCCGCCTTTTACCGATACGCGTAAATTGTAATTTTCTGGATGCCCTTCTTTCGTACGAAGGACTTTAAGTTCATTTTTTGCTTTATCTGAAATAGTAATCATAGCGGTGATTTTATGTTATAGGGTTTAGTACTACACTAAACACAGTAATGGTTTGCATATCTCGGCTGTAATATAATTTATCCAAGGCTTCATACACATCTTTTGCTCTAAAATACGAAGTATGCAGCTCTTTTCCGCCATTGGCTGTCCATTGTATGGTATATGGGCTTTCTTTCTCACGGTAATTTTTTACATACTCAAACATTTCTTTTAGTGCATCTAACTTTTCATACGTAGTAACAGAATGAAATAGAAACGACTGGTTGTGCCTTGGATTGATGGTAATCAAGTCTAATTTAATTTTTCCATCTAGTTGAGAATAGTTGAAAACTAGAGAGTTGCTATCCAAGCCTAAGTGAGATTGAATATCTTTTTGAATTTTGGCTAATTCAACATGTATATCTGCCGATTGTTCCAACATAAAGTGTTATTGATAGTACATTTGCGATTAATTATAATCAGCTATTCGCTGATTAGTACAAATTTACAGAATTGAAGTATAAATACTAGTATGCAAAAAATAGAACATATTGGAATTGCTGTAGAAAATTTAGAAGAGGCAAATGCCCTTTTTACTAAATTATTGGGTACTGCTCATTATAAAGTAGAAAAAGTGGAGGGTGAAAAAGTAGCCACTTCTTTTTTTCAGATAGGAGATGCCAAGATTGAATTGCTGGAAGCAACCGCTGAAAATTCTGCCATTCATAAATTTATTCAGAAAAAAGGAAAAGGCGTTCATCATATTGCCTTTGGGGTAGAAAATATTTACGAAGAAATGGAGCGATTGAAGGAGGAAGGGTTCGAGTTATTAAATGAGGTGCCTAAAGAAGGTGCTGATAATAAATTAGTTTGTTTTTTGCACCCTAAAACTACGGGGGGCGTATTGGTAGAAATTTGTCAGGAGAAAAAGAATGGATAATACAGAAAAAAGAACCGAGCTGGGAGACCTAGGAGAGTTTGGCCTCATTGATCAAATTCAACAAAAAGTGAAGCTGGTAAATGATTCAAGTGTGCTTGGTATTGGCGATGATGCGGCTCTTATTGATGCCGGAGAGTATTACAAAGTGGTTTCAACTGATTTGCTAACCGAAGGGGTGCATTTCGACCTGTCGTATTTTCCTTTAAAGCATTTAGGGTATAAAGCGGTGGCAGTTAATGTATCAGATATTGCAGCTATGAACGCTGTGCCTGAGCAAATCGTAATTAGCCTTGCCCTTAGTAACCGTTTTTCGGTGGAGGCTGTTAGCGAGTTTTATGCAGGAGTACACTTGGCTTGCGAAGATTATAAAGTTGATTTAATTGGTGGAGATACCTCCACTTCTGCGAGTGGATTATTTATTTCGGTTACTGCCATTGGCAAAGTAGCCAAAAACAAAGTGGTAAAACGAAGCGGAGCCAAGGGCAAAGATATTATTTGTGCCACGGGCGATTTAGGCGGAGCCTATATGGGCTTACAAGTGCTGGAGCGTGAAAAACAAGTGTTTCTAGCCGACCCCAATATGCAACCTCAATTAGACAAATACGAATATATGGTGGGCAGGCAATTAAAACCAACGGCCCGAATGGATATTATACACGAGCTTGATGAACTGGGAATTGTGCCTACCTCTATGATTGATATTAGTGATGGGTTGGCCTCAGAATTACTCCATTTACAAAAACATTCGGGTTTGGGTATTAAAATTTATGAAGATAAGCTACCCATTGATAACCAAACGTATGAGTCAGCCGTGGAATTTGGACTTGACCCCATTACCTGCGTGCTAAATGGGGGAGAAGATTATGAGTTGCTTTTTACCATTACCCAAGCTGATTTTGAAAAGCTCGAAAAGCACCGAGACATTCATTTTATCGGTTTTATGGATGAGGAAGATAAAGAGGCAGGCTTAATTACCAAATCTAAAACATGGGTGCCACTAAAAGCACAAGGCTGGAATCATTTTAAAAAATAAGTACTTTTTATTCCGTTATTACTGGGTTTTACACCCGAGAACCTTTTGCGCTTGTTACCCCTTGTTGGTATTGTTTCACCAACAAGCGAACTGATTCCCTAAAAGCAATGATAACACTACCTAGCCTGAATTATTCATGAATATACAGGCTAGAGCTCATCTATAAACTCCAAATAAAGAGCCCACTCCGAAAATAGGCAAATTTCAAAAAAAGAGACCTTTTGAGTGTTTTCGGAGTGGACTCAATAGTACTTGTTGACAAACTGATTCACAATGGATAGGGTATTGGCAAGAGTAATTTTGCTGCCAATCCTTTGCCTTCTTCGTGTCCTTTGTGGTTAACCGTTAATGATAAGGCGAGTTTGATTTCTTTTCTTTCTTAAGCATAGAGACAAAAAGGCTGCCTGTTAAGCTGCTAAAACCTCCAATCAAAGCCCCAATAAGTGCGGTTACTACTATTAACTGCATACTTGAACCTAGCCCTAAAAGCGCTGCCACCTTGCTACTTAATAAGGATTGATTAGCACTATCTAATCTTTGGGCTAGTATAAACCAAAGTCCGCCAAGCCCGATAAATCCGGCTAAAAAAGACGAAAAACCTTTGCTATATACCATTATGGTTGCCAATGCTGCGGCAATCATCGCTCCCCACCAAGGCATAAAAAACTGTGCTAAATAACTTAAAAGCACTACCAATATTAATTGAATTATAAAACGAATCATACTATTACTGTTTAGGGGCTAATATTTGTTTTGCAAGGGTTTGGTTGGGTTCAGCATCAGGTGATGCCATCAGGAATAAATCGAAGTATTTACCTGCTGCCCAATCATCAATCATATCATCATAACGGGCGCTGCCTGGGTTGCCCGACTGCCCACCCGGATACACACCGTAGGCTTTTACACCGTTGGGGTCGAGCTCTACCACCATTCGCCAACTAGGGCCATGGTTTTCAGAAGTGGCATTTACAATATTATGATTGCCACCAATAGGGATATTATACCTACCAAATGGTTTAAGGCGTAGCAAATGCTTTACATAAGTTTGCTTATAATCTTGCCAACTCATTGTGATGGTAGTGTCTTGCAATCTTTTATCCATTACTGTTGCCATATCTTTAAACGATTTGGTAATGATGTCGTATCCATTTTCTTTGGCAGTAGTACCTTCTAAATCGAATAACTTTAAATAGGGATTATCTTTTAAAAGCTTAATGGTATTATAAGCAGTGGGGCGTCCCATAGCTACTTTACTTGCAATCAACTCATCCCATGATAACCTGTAGAGCGTATCCCACCAAGCTTCGTAATACGATGCTCCTTTGGAGTTGATATTATTATAGAAATCCCAGTTTTTAAGTACTGTTAATGCGTTCTTTTCTTTTTTGTTAAGAGGAAGTGTATCAACTACCGAAATAAAATAAGGCAACGATTCGGCTGCCTTTAAATTATAATTATCATTTTGCAAGCCCATTAAATCGGTCACTTCAATGCTGTCCATTGCCCTCAATTGGTTATTAATTCTTCGGTTACGGTACGATTCGTAACTGCGAGCTGTTATATAATAAGGATAGGTGGAGTCGGCAGGGTATTGATTGGCCGAGGCAATAAACCCTCTTTCAGGGTTTTTACACATAATATTTTGCTCAAACGGAATAAATGTCCAATCGTGTTCGGTTGTACTACCATCTAATAAAAACTTCCCTTCTTCAAATCCTTTATTAGGGTATTTCCCTTGAATGCGTATCGCAATATCACCCTGTGCAGATGCAAAAGCAAAATTTTGTGCGGGTGCAGAGTAATAATCCAAGGCTGCCATATAATTACTGTGATTTTTGGCTCTATTTAATTTGTAAAAAGCATACGCTTCCAGCGAAGGGTCGTGGGCAATCCAACGCAAGGCATAATACTTTTTCTCCGAGGATGGGTGAAATGAATCATCGAACATAACAGGGCCAAAATGTGTGTAAAGTACAGTGTCATAAACAGGTTCGCCACCTGCAACTTTAATTTCTTCAATTTTCTTTTGGGTTTTTACCCAAGTGCCATCCAATTTGTATTCATTATGCGTATCATCTTTAAAGATAATTTTATACCAATCCACCAAATCGCGTTGGGCATTGGTTACCCCCCAAGCAATGGAATCGTTAAAGCCAATAATCACATTGGGTGAGCCAGGCAAGCTAGCGCCCATTACATTTACTCCCGGAGCCGATAGCTGAATGGTGTACCATAAGGAAGGAAGGCTTAACCCTAAATGAGGGTCGCTGCTTAACATTGTATGGCCCGATTTTGTTTTGCTGCCGGCAACCGCCCAGTTATTGCTCCCATTAAAAATGGTTGGTTCAGGCACTAATTTATTGGTAATGAGTTCTGCTGTTTGTTGGGGAGCAACCGAATCCTTTAAAATGGGCTCAAAATTCCATTCGCCTGGCTTGCTCACGATAGGGTCTAAGGGTGTATCCATATCGGGGTAAAGCAAATCAAATGTTTCTCTACCTAGTAATGCCAGCGCATTGGTGTTTTGTAAGTCTTTTTCGCCAAAGGATAAATCATTGGCCATATATTTTAAAAGTAGTGTTGTTTTTAAATTAGTCCAAGGCTCGGGTTTGTACCCTAAAAGCTTATATTCAAAAGGAAGCTCCCCTTGAGAAAGTGCACGGATGTAGGCGTTTATGCCCTCTTTATACGCATTTACTACCTCCATAATTTCAGGCTCAGCTTGCATGGCTTTAATCGCATTTTCAGCGGCAAATACCATTCCTTTTCTTCGGGCTGTTTTGTCGTAATCGAGGGCTTTGTCGCCCACAATTTCAGAAAGCCTGCCAGCAGCGGCATGGGTTTGAAACTCCATTTGCCAAAGCCGATCTTTAGCAGTTATATAGCCTTGTGCAAAGTATAAGTCGTGATTGTTTTTGGCGAAAATATGTGGGAATAAGCGCTTGTCATACGTGACCGAAACATTATCGGTTAAGCCTTCCAAGTCAAGGTGCTCACTTATTTGAGTATCTGAGGTTTCGCCATTTTGCCAAAAACCAATGGCTGGGGCTAAAAAGTTACCTAAAGGCGGAGCAGATCCTAATTTAATACTTAGTGCATAACCTAATGCGAGCGTAATAAGTAGGCTAAGAACGAATTTAAAGGTTTTCATATATATATATAATTGAAAGACTAAAATATGGATTATTATACTATTGAACAATTGCTATAAAAAGTAGTTGTGTTTTTTTGTAATGTAAGTAACGATTTAGTGCCTGTTCATAAACTCTAATAAACAAAAATCAAATACCTGTCTGCCTACCTGCCTACCTGCCCGAAATCTCAAAAACGAAAACATCAAGGCATGTAAGTGTTTGGTGTTTAGGTGATTGAAATTTATTTTTTTTTGTTATTTAATTTTTGTCATTTGTTATTTCTGAAAACATTTACTTTATAAACAGGCACTCATATTTAGAGCCTTTATGCCTTTATGGCAAAACAAATAAACAAATAAACGAATTAACACATAGCACCTCTTCAATCAAACCCCGTTTATTTGCAATGATGAATAACCTAAACGACCCTAAACAAAAAAAATGGCTAGTATTCTACACCAAGAGCAGAGCCGAAAAAAAAACGTTAGACTACCTGCTAAAATTTGGATTCGATGCTTGGTTGCCCACCCATAAAGTACTTCGCCAATGGAGCGATCGCAAGAAAAAAGTAGAAGTGCCTTTGTTTAACTCCTATATTTTTGTAAACGATATTGAATCCAATATTGCTAGCATTTTAAAAGTGCCCGGCATTTCTTGGAATATTCGTTATAATGGAAAACCAGCAGTACTACACCCAACGGAACAAGCCACCATTCAACGATTTATTGAAACAGGGCTTACCTTAGAAACACAGGCTATTCAGCCATTGGAGCAAGGCCAACAAGTACAGGTAATGGATGGACCTTTAAAAGGGCAGGTAGGCGAAGTGGAGGCTGCCTATAATGAAGATAAATTATATGTAACCATCGAAAGTTTAGGGCAGCAAGTGATGGTAAGCATCAGCAAAGGATTGCTAAAGCCTTTGTAATTAAACAGTTCCACTCAAAGGCCAAATTTGCTTCTATCTTTAATTAAACTATTTACAGCTTATTTGCTGATTTTGATTTGATTAAGCTAATAATCGCCTTATTTTTGAACTTATGCCAACTCTACACTCTGTGACTGAGGAGGCGGAGCTGTACATAATAAAATGGTCATAATTAGGATTGTTTTATTTGGCAGGATATTTTTAGCTAAATATTATGAAACAACTATTACTTATTAGTATATCAGTCATTTTTATTTCTAGTTGCGTGGTTAACAAAAAATACCAATACCTGCAACACGATGATGTAAATATAAAGGCTGAGACTGTGGTAAAGGATAGTGTTCTTAGAACATACGATTTAAGTGATTTTGAATATAAATTACAGCCAGAAGATATTATTTCAGTTAAATTTTATAGCTTAACTCCACAGGAGTTTAACTTTTTTGCACTTAAAGAAGGGAATGGGAATAATTTTAATCAATTTCAAAATGGAGCAGCCATATTAGTAAATGGGTATTTAATTGACGAAAACGGAGAAGTGGAGTTTCCTGTGGTTGGAAAAGTAAACATTAACGGGTTATCTGTTTATGATGCGCAAAATAAAATATTAAAAATTGCGAAGCAGTATTTAGAAAACCCAGTAGTGGAAGTGAGACTTTTGAATTTTAGATTTACGCTGCTTGGTGAGGTTAAAAAAGAAGGCACTATTGGGTCACTAAATAATAGAATAACTATGTTAGAGGCGATAGGGCTTGCAGGAGGCTTTACCGACTATGCTGACAAATCAAATATTAAGGTAATTAGGCAAGGAACTAATAAAGCAGAAATTTATTATTTAGATCTTCTTGACGAGCGTTTTATAAACTCACCCTATTATTACATGAATCAAAACGATGTAATAATAGTGCCCCCACTAAAACAGAGGCCATACCAAATTTATTTTGGCAAAAACATGGCACTGGTAATTTCATCTGTATCATTATTATTACTTGTTATAAATCTTTCAAAATAAATTATTACACTTGAGTTCGCTTAAAGACCCTGTTGGCTTTCAGTTTGAAGAAGCAAAACCATTAATTAATTTCAAAAGAATTTGGTATCGAGTTCTTCGATTTTGGTATTTTGTTATTATTTCTCTTTTACTAGCATTAACCCTGGCATTTATAGTTAATAGGTATGCAAATAGACAGTATGCTGTGTCTGCATCTATTATAATAAAGGAAAGTGAAGAAGCAGGCCAAACGGCAGAGCTTTTATATAATAACCCATTAGTAAATGCTTATAGAAACTTTTTAAACGAGCCATACATAATTCAATCCTACCCCCTCATACAGAAAGTGATAGACTCTCTGGGTATTTCAGTTACTATTTATCAGGAAGGAAATATTAAAACTACAGAATTATATAATAGTTTACCAATTCGTATATCAGGCAATAAAAGAAACAAAAAATATTTAACAGGGGCTTATAACCTAACAATTATTAGTAATAAAAACTATTTATTAACACCCCGAACCGAATTAACGGATAGTATTTCTGACCTATATTCATCGTTGCCGTATAATGGCACCTTTAACGATACAATTGTACTTGAGGGGTTTGAAATTATACTTAAAAGTAGCGGAAGGTTAGATGAGCTAGTTAATGAATCTTACATCATTGATTTTTCAGATGGATTTGAACTTGCAAAAAGCTATTCAAATCAGCTCTCGGTTGAATGGGCTGAGGAAGGAGCCTCTGTTGTAAATTTAAAAATTATAGGCCCTTTGGTAGATAAAAATATTGACTTCCTTTCAAAGTTAATTGAAGTTTATACACAGTATGATTTAAAAAATAAAAAGGAAGCAGCCACCAATTCGAAGGAATTTATTGACGAACAATTGTCTTACATTTCAGATTCTCTTTTACTAGTTGAAATGCAGCTTCAACACTTTAAAGATGAAAATACTCAAGTTGATCTTAATGCAGAAGCTCAGCGATTAATGTTTAAAATTGATAATCTTGAAAAAACCAAAACAGAGTTTTTAATTAAAAGTAATTATTATAATTATTTAAATAATTACCTAAAAGAGGAGCACCTCTTAGACCAGGTTATTGTGCCTTCAACAATTGGTGTTACAGATCCAATCCTTGTCAATCTTATTAGCCGATTAACCGCCTTGCAATTACAAGCCAAAATAATAAATAAAGACACCAAAGCTGTAAACCCTCTAACTTTAACCATTACAAGGCAAATATCAGACATTAGAAATTCTATCATTGAGAGTGTTGAAAATTTGCGACAATCTGATCAAATTGTGGTTTCACAAACCAATAAAGAGCTAAACCGCCTTGAGCGGCAATTAACTAGCTTGCCCAAAGAAGAACGCCAGCTTGTGAGTATAAAAAGAACGTATAGTATAGGAGAGAACTTATATATCTTTTTAACAAAAAAGAGAACAGAAGCAGCGATATCAGAAGCCTCAACTACTTCCGATATAATGATTGTAAATCCTGCGGCATTAGAGGGAGGGGCTATTTCTCCAAAAAAAGAAAAAAATTATTTAATTGCACTAATGTTAGGGTTAGCGCTTCCGTTAGGAATTTTTATTTTAATGGAAATACTAAACACCAAAATTCAATCTCGAGAAGATATAGAGCAGGTTGCTTCTATTCCAATAATTGGTGTTATTGGCCATAATAGCGACCCCGATAGAATGGTTGTAAGTAACCGCCCTAAATCTGTTATTGCAGAGGCTTTCCGATCCTTACGATCTAATTTAAATTACTTTGTTAAGAAAGATCAGTTTACTTTAATGGTTACTTCTTCTATTAGTGGAGAAGGCAAATCGTTTACTGTTCTTAATCTGGCAAATATTATTGCGCTATCTGGCAAAAAAACAATAATTGTAGGTGCTGATATGCGCAAACCCAGACTTTACCAAGAAATGGGGCTTAGTAATGAAAAAGGATTGAGCAATTACCTTTCAGCCCAGTTGGGATGGAAAGAAGTGGTGCAAAAAAATCGAATTGAGGGGCTTCATATCATTACCAGTGGCCCAATTCCACCTAATCCAGGGGAGCTTTTGCTTCATGGAGAGTTTAAAATATTAGTTAACGAGCTAAAGAAAAATTATGATGTAATTTTAATCGATACGCCTCCGATAGGAATTGTTGCTGATGCACTTGAGGTAGCACCACTGGTTGATCACACATTATTTATTGCACGGCAAAATTATACCCCAAAAGAAGCAATTGTTTCAGTACAAAATCAGGTAATACAAGGTAAGCTAAAAAATATTAGTTTGGTATTTAACGATATATATAAATTTGGACCGGGTTACGGTTATGGCTACGGTTATGGCTACGGTTATGGTTACGGAGTAAAAAATGGGGGAGGGTATTATGAAGAGTAAAGAATTGAAAGAGAATTTAGAACATACAAAATATGTTAAATCTAAATAACAAAACTATTTTAATAACCGGAGGTACAGGTTCTTTGGGTAAAGAACTTACCAAAACCATTTTAACAAAATGGCCAGATGTTTCGCGCTTAGTTATTTACTCTCGCGATGAACAAAAGCAGTTTGAAATGGCCCAAGAATTTAGCCCATCTCAATACTCAGCCATACGATATTTTATTGGAGATGTACGTGATTTAGAGCGATTAAAAAGAGCACTAAACGGCATCGAAATTGTGATTCATGCCGCTGCCATGAAACATGTGCCTATTGCCGAGTACAACCCAGATGAAGCCGTTAAAACCAATATTTATGGAGCTCAAAATGTAATTCAAGCGGCTATTGATACCAAAGTTAAAAATGTGGTGGCTTTATCAACAGATAAAGCTGCAGCCCCAATTAATTTATATGGTGCCACAAAATTAGCTTCAGATAAATTATTTATTGCAGCCAATAATATTGTAGGATTTAGAGATTTAAAATTCTCGGTGGTGCGGTATGGCAATGTAATGGGTTCAAACGGGTCTGTTATTCCATTTTTTATAAAAAAAAGAAAAGAAGGCGTTTTGCCAATAACCGACAAAAGAATGACCCGGTTTAATATTTCGTTAAAAGAAGGCGTAAATATGGTGCTATATGCCATTGAAAATGCTTGGGGAGGAGAACTTTTTGTGCCTAAAATACCCTCATACAAAATTATGGATATAGCCAATGCCATTGGGCCTGCATGCGATAAACCCGAAGTAGGAATTAGGCCAGGTGAAAAATTGCATGAAGAAATGATTACCTCCTCCGATTCGTTTTTCACCTACGATATAGGTAAATATTATGCCATACTTCCATCGCAACCCAATTTTGAGTTAAATAAATTTATCCAATCATTTAAGGCAACTAAAGTAGCAGAAGGGTTTTCGTATAACAGTGGTACTAATACCGAATGGGAAACGGTTGATTCTTTAAAAGAACTGATAAAAAAACATGTACATAAAAATTTATAGGTAATGTCATTCTCTATTCCTTATGGCAGACAATCTATAAATGCAGAAGATGTACAGGCGGTAGTAGAGGTTTTAACCTCTGATTATTTAACTCAGGGGCCAAAAATTAAAGAGTTTGAAGAAGCCTTTGCCATTTATGTTGGGGCTACCTATGCAGTGGCTGTTTCTAACGGAACCGCTGCCTTGCATTTGGCAAATTTGTGCCTGAATTTAAAAAAAGGCCAAAAAGTGCTAACCACCCCAATTACCTTTGCTGCTACAGCTAATACCGTTTTGTATTGTGGAGCGGAGATAGATTTTGTGGACATTGATCCAAATACATACCTGATAGACTTAAACAAATTAGAAAACAAATTAGCAGCAGCAAAGCCCAATACCTATGTAGGCGTTATTCCTGTAGATTTTACAGGTTTGCCAGTAAATACTGAAAAACTTAGCACTATTGCAGACAAATATAACCTCTGGATTATCGAAGATGCCTGCCATGCTCCAGGCGGTTATTTTATTAATTCGGATGAAAAAAAAATAAGTTGTGGCAGTAATAAATACACCGATTTAACCTGCTTTTCGCTCCACCCAGTTAAACATATAGCAGCAGGAGAAGGCGGTATAATAACCACCAATAATAAAGAGCATTATAAAAAACTCCTTCGTTTACGAACGCACGGTATTACAAAAGATGGAATTCAACCTAGCGAAGGTGGGTGGAGATACGAAATAGAAGAACTAGGGTTTAATTATCGGCTTCCAGATATTAATGCAGCGTTGGGTTTATCTCAATTACAAAGAGCCAACGTAAACCTACAAAAAAGGCATCAAATTGCTCAAAAATATGATGCCTCGTTTAAAAACATCAGCGGAATCAAAATTCAACATCAACCCAAAAATTTCAATAATGCTTATCATTTATATGTAATAAAAGTTGAAAACCGCAAAAAATTATACAATTACCTAAGAACAAAAGGAATTTATGCACAAGTACATTACATACCAGTGCCGCAACTGGGGTATTACCAAAAACTTGGGTTTACTATAAACGATTATCCCATAGCTAAAAACTATTATGCCCATTGTTTAAGCATTCCGATGTATCCATCGTTGAGTATTAAAGAGCAAGAGTTTGTGATTAAATATATAATTGAATTTGTGACAGAGAATGTATAATATAATTGAAGTAGCCAATACGCATGGAGGTAATTTTGAATATCTATCTTCTTTAATTGATGAATTTAGTGAGTTCGATACTGGTTTCGGAATAAAGTTTCAGGCTTTTAAATACGACCAGATTGCTACAAAAGACTTTGAGTGGTATCCTGTTTATGAAAAACTCTTTTTTAACAAAACACAATGGGAAACAGTAATAAATAAAGCAGTTCAAACTAAAGATGTTTGGCTTGATATATTTGATTTATATGGTGTTGATATATTAAAGAAAAATATTGTTTCTATAACAGGAATAAAGCTTCAAGCCTCTGTGTTGTATAATTACACAGTACTAGAAGCACTCTCTAGGATTGATCTTACTGATTTAAAGCTCATAATTAATATAGCCTCCTTTGAAATTGATGAAATTAGGAGTATTATTAAAAGGATTGAACAGCAATTAAACATTGGTGAATTATTGATAGAATTAGGCTTTCAAGCTTATCCGACTGAATTATCAGACGCAGGAATAAGTAAGATTAAAATACTGAGAAATAGTTTTTCTAATCGCTTGGTTTTTGCCGACCATGCCGATGGTAAATCTTTACACGCCACAATGTTACCAATTCTTGCTTCCGTTTTAAAGGTGGATGTAATAGAGAAACATGTTATGCACTCTTCCTTACCTACTGAATATGATTTTTATTCCAGTATTAAGGTTGCTAAATACCGTGAGTTTATAAGCTACCAAAAAGAATACCTTACATTGAATGAAGCAAAATTTGTAACTCCAAAAGAAATCGAATATTTAGAAAAATCTATCCAAACTCCACTATTAAAAAAAGATAGGCAAAAGGGTGATAAATTAAACTTGGCAGATTTTGATTATAAAAGAAGCGACAAAAATGGCTTGAATGCGAAGGAGATTGATGAGTTGATTGCCCAAAATGTTGTGTTTGTTAGTAATGTTAAAGCGGGTAATGGTATTAACAAAGACATGCTAAAGTAGATATGTATAAAAATAAAACCATTGCCACTATTATAGCCGTTAGGCTTAAATCTTCTAGATTACCAAAAAAAGCTATAAAAAAAATAGGAGATTTATCATCTATTGAACTTTGCATAAAAAATGCTTTAAAATTCAGGCATGTTGACTACACGATTGTGGCGACTTCAACTAGTCCTCAAGATGAGGAATTAAGCAATTACACCTATAGCAAAAAGGTGATATTTCACCAAGGGCATCCGGAAGATGTAGTTCAGCGATACCTGGATGTTGTTAGGAAGCTAAAGATTGATGTTATCATTAGAGTTACAGGGGATATGCCTTTTATTTCAAATGAAATACTGCAAGTACTTATTAAAAGTCATTTTAAAGAAAGAGCAGATTATACGATAGGAGAAGAAGCTGCAGTGGGTACTAATTTAGAAATTATTAATGCTGCTGCGCTCGAAAAGGTGAAAAGCTATTTTCCATCAGCAGATTATTCTGAATACATGACTTGGTATTTTCAAAATAATCCTGACTATTTTAAACTCAATTTTGTTGCATTACCTAAAAATTTGATAAGGGGCTATCGACTAACCCTAGATCATATGGAGGATTTAGAGATGTTTAATAAAATTGACAAGACTCTTTCTGAAAATAATCCTGATTATGAACTTCCAGAAGTCTTTCACTATTTAGATTATCACCCTGAAGTCGTAAAAATTAATAAACATATTACCCTTAAATATAAAACAGACGGAGGCTTAATAGCAACTCTTGATAGAGTTACTAAGATTAATGAATAAAAAGAAAATTTTATTTCGTGCAGACGGAAATACTCAAATAGGTTTAGGTCATTTATACAGGTTATATGCTATTTATCAAATATTAGATAAAACTTATACATCACTTTTTTTAAGCAAAAATACTGATATAGTTAAGTCTAACTTTGAATTAGTAGAAACTTGTTTGATTCCATCCGACTTAACAATTAAGGGAGAGCCAGATTGGATTAATAGTAATTTCTCTAAAAATGAATACATACTAATAACCGATGGTTATGGTTTTGGAAGTAGCTATCAAAAAAGTATAAAGTCTTATGGCTTTATCTTAATTTGTATAGATGACTTGGCAAATAATTATATGTATGCTGATTTAGTTATAAATCATTCTCCCTATATTTCTGAAAAAGATTATTCATCTGAATTACATACACAATTTGCATTAGGTTGTCAACATGCTTTGTTAAGGAAATTATTCGTTGAAGCGGCAAAAAGGCATAGAGTTATTGATAAAATGGAAACTGTTTTTGTTTGCTTTGGTGGATCTGATTTGAATGATATAACCCATAAAGTAATCAAGGTGCTTTTGGAAATTGCTGACATTAAAAAGATAAATGTTGTTTTAGGCGAGTCGTATTTACATACAGAGATTAACAGCTTAAATAACAAAAAAATATTTATTCATAAAAACCTTTCGGAAAGCCAATTATTGGCAGTAATGTACGATTCTGATTTTTCTATTTCGTCTGCTAGCACCATTAGTTACGAGTTATGTTGCGTTAAGATGCCGATGATAGTTGGTTGGTATGTTGAAAATCAAACCAAACTATATAAAGGTTTAGTTGAACAAGGGTTGGTTTATGGCATTGGTGACATTTTGAAAATAGATAAAGTAAAACTAAAAACTAAAATACTAGAAATTATTAAAATAAACCATAAAAAAATAATAAGAACACAAGCCTTACTTTTTGATGGAAAACAATCAGAGAGATTGATTAATAAAATTACTGCATTACCTTTTAAAATATGGATACGACCAGTAGTTAAGGATGATGTTGAGCAATTGTTTATTTGGGTAAATGAGATTGAAGTTAGAAAGCAATCAGTAATTTCTAAACCAATTGAATTTGAAGATCATCATAAGTGGCTTCTTTCTAAAATAAAAAGTACAGAAAGTTTTTTGTTTATTGCAATTATGGGTAGAATTCAAGTTGGCCAAATTCGCTTCGATCTAGTAAATGGCTATTTTGAAATCGACTATTCAATTGATAGAGATTACAGAGGGTATGGTTTAGGAAAAGAAATTATTAAAAGGGGAGTAGAAGAATTAATAATACTTATAGATACTCCAAAGATTAGAGCGAAAGTTAAAAAGGGCAACTTGGCCTCAAATTCTATTTTTTCTAAAATCGGGTTTAATAAATTAAAAACCCAAGATGGGTCAAATTTTACATCATATGCTTTAGACACCTATAATTACTGTACTTATGAGTAACCTTCCATTTATTGAAACCTTTGTAATAAAAAAAAAGGCATATGGCATTTATTTGATGAATAATTTTTCTCAACACGAAATTACGTTATTCTTAAAGAGCTTTTATAATTCTTTTGGATTTAGGTCTGGTCTTGATAAAGATTTCTTTAATTGGTTTTATACAAAAAAACCTTCTGGATATTGCAATAACTACGTACTTGTAGATGTAGAGAAGGATAATTGGATTGGGGG
>JALSJD010000084.1 GCA_026989535.1 Cyclobacteriaceae bacterium | reverse complement strand
CGTACGAATTATCTTACACAATTAACGAACAAAAACAGAGTTATAAAGGGCAGTTTGGCGATTCGTTAAAAACAACAGCACTAAATTGTATTTTAACATTAACGCAACCTTACAGCATTGAAAATGGGACAGATTTTTATTTTAGAATTAATAGCCGAGAAGAACTCGTAAAATATATAGAGAAAAACCTGACCGTTGAACCACTCAACTTACAAGCCAATACATTTAAAATCTCTTTTACCGATCATAATTTAAGCAAGGCGCACGCACTAGTAAGTGCCATTGATACCATTTATTATAATTATTCTTTACAAGAAAAGACAAAAGCAAATCGAAAGCAAATCGAATACCTTAATACGCAATTAGAAGAAACCGAAAAGAAACTTGATGATTTTGAGACTTACTTTGAGGATTTTACCATAGATAATAAAACGGTAGATTTAAATGAAGATGTAAAAAGAACGGTAGATGCAATTAATGGGCTGGACTCTGCTCGTATAAAAATTGATAATAAGCTAAGCAAGTTGGAAAAGGTTCAAGCAAAATTAGCACATACTCCTTATCAAGTACTAACACCTAAAGTTGATATTTACCCTGCACATTTAAATAAAACATTTGAGGAGTTTAACTTGTTAAATAACGACCTTCAAAAACTGGGGTTAAGCTATAAAGAAAACACCTACACATTTAAGTCGAGGCAAAAAGAAGTAGAGCTAATGAGGGCTGACATCTTATCAGGATTAGCCAGTTTTAAACAAGACCTTATTACACAGAAAAACAATTTGGTAACCAGTAAACAACAGCTCAGGCGGCAGCTTATAAGCCTTCCTTCTAAAAACACGGAGTATAATAAATCAAAGAGATTTTACTCCTTATACGAAGAAATGTACCTTTCGTTAATGCAAAAAAAGAACGAATTTGAAATTGCGATAGCCGGCTCAACCACAAAGATTAAAATCTTATCTCCACCAAGCTTATCTGGTTTTCCAATTTATCCGGTGCCGTTATTTGCCTATGCTTCGGCCATTATATTGGCTATTGTGTTTTCTTTTCTTTTTGCAGGCGCAACTTATTTGGCACATAATAAAATTCAGAGTTTGCATGAAATAGAGCTATTAACGCAAGCAACCACGTTAGGGGCTGTACCAAAGCATAATTTAAATGGAGGTGTTGCTAAAGTAGTGGTTGATAAGCACCCAAAATCAGCAGTGAGCGAAGCACTGAGGTCTATTAGAACCAATATTGAGTTTATGGTGCCCGATAAAAAGAATAAAGTTATTTCTGTTACGTCCACCGTTGGTTCCGAAGGAAAAACATTTATTTCAACCAACTTGGCAGCACTCTTGGCCATGGCAGGCAAAAAAGTTATTGTGGTTGACCTTGATTTAAGAAAGCCAAAAATTCACCTAGCCTTTGAACAAAAGGAGAATAATATAGGCGTAAGTTCTATTTTAATAGGAAAAGAATCCATCAAAAGCTGTGTGACCCCCTCTTCCATTAAAGGCCTTAGCTTTATCACCGCAGGGCCCATTCCTCCCAATCCTTCAGAGCTTATTTTACGAGATGAGTTTGATAAGTTAATTGAAGAGTTGCGCAAAAATTACGATGTTGTTATTTTAGATACCCCTCCGGTAGGTTTAGTTACCGATGGCTTACTGGCTATGCAAAAAGCTGATTTGCCAATATACGTGCTTAAAGCTGATTTTTCCAAACAATCATTTGTTCAAAATGTAAACAGAGTGTTGGCTACAGGCCAGTTCAACAACCTTTCTCTTATATTAAATGCTACTACAGCAAGTGGCTCCGGATATGGGTATGGGTACGGAAAAAAGAGTGCTTACTACGAATCGTAAAAGCTATGCTTACAAACTGGTTCTCTCGCAAGTATTCGCCAATTTCTTTGCAAACCGATGTGCATTCACACTTATTACCGGGTATTGACGATGGTGTTAAAACCATAGAAGAATCAATTGAAGTAATCAAACAACTTGCCAGTATGGGCTTTAAAAAGCTGATAACCACTCCGCATATTATGAGTGATTATTATAAAAACACCCCTGAAATAATAAGAGCAAAACTTAAAGAAGTAAAAGAAGCCGTAACAAATAATAATATATCCATTGAAATTGAAGCTGCTGCAGAATATTATTTAGACGAGTATTTTTACAACTTAATTATCGAAGGAAAGGAATTACTCACTTTTGGAACTAAAGATAAATACGTTCTATTCGAAACTTCTTTTACAGTAGAACCCCTCCTATTAAAAGAAATTATTTTTAAGCTAAATTCATCGGGTTATACACCCGTTTATGCCCACCCTGAGAGGTATGTATATTTACAAGAGAAAAAGGAACTGCTTAATGAATTGATAGATCAAGGGCTGCTCTTTCAATTAAACGCACTATCACTTACAGGCTATTACTCCAAAGGCGTGCAAAAAATGGCTGAAAAGCTTATAGACCGAAATGCCATTTCGTTGATAGGGTCTGATACCCATAATATGGGCCAAGCGGGCTTTTTAAAACAAGCATACTCTACTAAATATGCTCATAAGTTACAAGAAAATCAACTTTTAAATCACACCTTATGATTTTAGTTACAGGTGGCTCTGGCGTGGTTGGTGCGCAGGTTATAAAAAAATTGATTGAGCAAAAAATAGCCGTACGTGCCACAAAACGAAGTAGTAGCGATATTTCTTGGACAAGCGACATTAATAATTCTATAGAATGGGTAGAATGCGATATACTGGATTTACCAACCCTTGATAAATCTTTTGAGGGAATAACCCACGTGGTGCATTGTGCAGCCATTGTCTCTTTTAATAACAGTATCGACTCTCAAATGCACCAAGTTAATATCGAAGGTACTAAAAACATACTCGCTTTATGCCAAAAACATAACGTTAAAAAATTGGTTTATATAAGCTCTGTGGCTGCTTTGGGCAGGGCTTCAAATGCAACTATAATCTCTGAAAATACTAAGTGGGAGTATTCATCACTCAATACAGCCTATGCCAACTCTAAATATTTGGCAGAGCTAGAGGTTTGGAGGGCTCAAGAGGAGGGGCTTTCAACAGTAATTCTTAATCCATCCGTAATTATTGGCCCTGGTAATTGGAACAGTTCAAGCCTACATTTATTTGCATACGTAAAAAAGGAAAAACCTTTATATCCCATTGGGAGCATTAATTATGTAGATGTAAGAGATGTGGCTAAAATCACCAATCACTTTCTATTTGATGCCACGCAAGGAGAGCGATTTATTTTGAATGCTGGGCTACTTTCATATAAAAACCTTTTTAGCCTTATTGCAAAGAACTTGAATAAAAAAGCACCTTCATTAAGAATAAGCCCTCCACTCGCTATTTTTGTCGCTTATATTTTAAGGATTATTCGTTTTTTTACTGGTATTAAATTTAACATAACCAAAGAGGCAGTTAAATTGAGCCAGCTAAGCGTATTGTTTTCTTCCAAAAAAATTGAAAAAACACTGAGCTATAAATTTAGACCGGTAGAAGATTCTATTCAATGGACTTGCAAACAATTAGAAAACAAAAGCCTCAATCCTTAAGGGAGCCTCTATTGATATTTGTATATTTAGTTGATTGATTGAAAAAAATTGCCGATGGCAAAAAATTATAAAAAAAAGACAGAGAGTAAAGTTGTTAAACTGTTTGAAGAGCACTTGAGAAACAAAACCAGTTTTTTGTTTGAAATTGAGCAATTCGAAGAAATAATCAACTATTATTCTGTTCATAATGAGTTAAAAAAAGCCTTGGCAGCTAGTCAGGCAGCTCAGTCTCAATTTCCTTATTCTATTGATATTTTAATTTTAAAAGCGCAAACACTTTCGGGGCTCGACCAAGACCAAGAAGCTTTATCCACCCTCGAATTAGCTGAAAATTTACAACCAAATGAACCCGAAATTTTTATGCTGCGCGGCTCCATATTTTCGATTATTGGCGAATTTGAAAATGCGATAGAAGAATATGAAAAAGCCTTGGACATATCTGAATACAAAGATGAAGTTTACCACTATATGGGGTTGGTTTATCAAGATATGGAAAATTATGAGATGGCCATTGAGTATTTAAAAAAATCAATTTCAATAAACACACAAAACGAAAACGTACTCTACGACTTAGCCTATTGCTTAGATATTACGGATCGAAAAGAAGAAAGCATTACATTTTATACCAAATTTATTAACGAAGCCCCGTACTCCTCTTTAGCTTGGTATAATTTAGGCATTTTATATGTAAAAATGTCGCAAATAGAAAATGCCATTAAAGCATTTGACTATGCCGTAGTTATTGATGATGACTTTGGCTCTGCCCATTTTAATTTAGGTAATGCCTATTTGCAAAGCGAGCAATATCAAAAGGCTCTTAACGAATTTATTCGCACCATGGATATTGAAGGCCCGGGAGCCGAGTTGTATTTTTTAATAGCCACCGCCTACCAGCATATTGAAGAATATGAGCTTGGGCTTAAATATTATCAGAAATCCAGCAAACTAGACTCGCTTTACCACGAACCATTGTTTGGGGCTGGTATTTGTTTAGGTAAATTAGACCGATGGTACGAAGCAGTTCATTTTTTTAACAAAGCCCTAAAATTACATATCGAAAACGCTCTTTATTGGCGTTTTATGGCCGAAGCCGACTATAAAGTGGGCAACCTCGTTTCTAGCTTAGATGCCTACGAAGAATCGGCTATGCTTAATCCAACGGATTTTCAAACATGGCTCGATTGGTCTTTTTTAGTGTATGAGCAAGGAGACATTTCAAAAGCTATAACCCTCATAGAAAGAGGGTTATATGAACTGCCAGAAACGGCCGAATTACACTACCGTATAACCGCTTATTTTTTAGCCAACGGAATGCACAAAGAAGCACTTAAATCTCTTGAAAATGCATTAGTTTTGAACTTTGAAAAACATATTGACTTGCTCGAATTTTTTACTGAGCTAAAAATGCAAAAAGCACTTTACAAAATAATTGAAAAACATCGTAAAGAGAATTTATAATGAATTATATATTACAAGATATTCCTGAACGAACCAAAAAACCTCGTCAGTCAGGTTTTACCATGGTTATGGACAAAGGCCTGAGCTGCCGCGAAGTAGAAGATTTTTTAAGCACCTCTGCCGACCATACTGACATTGTTAAATTAGGTTGGGGCACCTCGTTTGTAACTCCTAATCTTAAAGAAAAGCTTAAAATTTATAGAGATGCCGGAATGCCCACCTATTTTGGTGGCACTCTATTCGAGGCTTTTATCGTCAGAAATCAGTTTGATGATTACAGAAAAATACTGGATAAATACGATATGCCTTTTGCCGAAGTATCTGATGGTTCGATTGAACTTAATCACGATTTAAAATGTGAATATATTACTAAACTATCGGAGCAGGTAACCGTGCTTTCAGAGGTAGGTTCTAAAGATGCGGAAAAAATTATTCCTCCTTACAAGTGGATTAACCTGATGCAGTTAGAGTTAGATGCAGGTGCTTGGAAAGTAATTGGAGAGGCTCGCGAAGGCGGAAACGTAGGGTTGTTTAGATCTACTGGGGAAGTTAGGTCTGGGTTGGTTGAAGAAATTTTAACAAAAATTCCTTCCGAAAAAATTATTTGGGAAGCCCCTATAAAAGCCCAACAAGTTTGGTTTATCAAGCTTTTAGGCACCAATGTAAATTTAGGAAACATTGCTCCTAACGAGGTTATTCCACTCGAAACTATTAGAATCGGATTGCGCGGTGATACCTTTATGGACTTTTTGCCCGAAGATAAAAAGCAATAACATGCGTTCCTTTAAAGATTACCTCCTCTTATTTGCTAAAGGATTAGCAATGGGAGGAGCTGATGTGGTTCCTGGAGTTTCAGGGGGCACAATAGCCTTTATCTCTGGTATTTACGAAGAACTAATCGACTCGATAAAGGCAGTTAATATTGATTCCCTCAAAGTATTACTTAAAGGAGAGTTTAAAGAATTTTGGCAGCAGATTAATGGCAATTTTCTAATTGTTCTATTATCTGGAATAGCCATTAGTTTAAAATCGTTGGCCTCTTTAATGACCTACCTTATGGAGCATAACCCCATACAGCTATGGTCGTTTTTTCTGGGGCTTATTTTAATTTCATCCATCGTTATTCTACGACAAATTAAGCAGTGGTCTGCTGGAGTAGTAATTGCAGGTATCGTTGGCATTGTGGTCTCATACTACCTAACAAGTATGTCGCCTGCTCAAACAAGCGATAGTTATATAATGATATTTTTAAGTGGATCCATTGCCATTTGTGCTATGATATTGCCAGGGATTTCCGGTGCTTTTATTCTGCTTATCCTTGGTAAATACCAACTGATTGTAGGTGCCCTCGGCAATTTGGATTATGGTATTATTGCTGTTTTTATGGCAGGTTGTGTCGTTGGAATTTTATTATTTGTACGATTAATCTCTTGGCTATTACACAAATACCATAACTACGCAATTGCAGTACTTGCTGGTTTTATGATGGGCTCACTAAACAAAATTTGGCCTTGGAAACAAGTAATGGAGTTTAGGTTAAACCGACATGGAGAGCAAGTTCCTTTTATTGAACAAAACATTTCACCCAATCAATTTTTAGAACACACAGGCGATTCGCCCCTTATAATGCAGTCCATTTTATTTATGGCCATTGGCTTTTTTATTGTGGTGGTAGTAGAAAAAATAGCCCTTAGCTTAAAAACCTGAGTTTGGCCTAAGGAATGCTGTCAGCTTTAAGCGAAAATTTCGTAAACAATTCAAATTTTTGCAGAACTAAGGGGTTAATTCAAAAAAATTTGAGGTAGTTTAGGGAAGTTTCGCTAAAGCCCGAAGGGAAAATAGCTAGCAGGTAATCTTTTGGAAATAAAAATTTTGAAATAATCCATTATGTCCTCACTTTTTATTTCCAAAATCTCACCCACTATCTTATTTTCTGAAAGCGATTCCTTAGGTCGAACTCAGGTTATAAAAGTAATATGATGCACTATGGATTAATCGGTTATCCGCTAGGTCATTCTTTTTCGCAAAAGTACTTTTCCGATAAGTTTAATAAACTTGGCAGCTCTAATACTTATGAGCTTTTTGAGCTTAATAACATTGAGCAGTTTCCAGCCTTGCTTACATCAGCTAAGTTGGCTGGCCTCAACGTAACTATTCCATACAAGCAATCCGTAATCCCTTTTTTAAGTAGCATGGATAAATCAGCCCAGCTTGTAGGTGCTGTTAATGTTATAAAAATTGAGGGGGCTAACTTAATAGGTCACAACACCGATTATCCTGCCTTTAGAGCTTCACTTAAAAAATGGTTGGATAATACCAATATAAAAGCCTTGGTATTGGGTAGCGGAGGGGCAAGCAAAGCCGTAATTGCAGCACTCAATGATTTAAAAATTCAGTACAAGCAAGTTTCCAGAACCACCAAAGATGGGTGCATTACCTATAAGGAGTTATCTAATGACTTAAGATGGGTGAGAGATTACACACTTATTATAAACACCACGCCTGTGGGTATGGCACCTCATACAGATACCGCACCCCAAATTCCTTACAGCAGATTAACCTCCTCGCATTATTTATACGATTTAGTGTATAACCCTAAAGAAACCCTGTTCTTAAAAAAAGGCACTAATGCGGGAGCCAAAACTAAAAATGGACTAGAAATGCTACATACTCAAGCAGAACTTGCGTGGGATATATGGAATGCATAATCTTCAACTTCTTTGTGTAACTTAGTGTCTCCTCTGTGCTACTTTGAGGAATAGCTATTTCACAAAGTGGCACAAAGTAAAAAGGAGCTTCACAAAGCAACGGTATGATTGAAAATGAAATTTCTAGAAAAATAATTGGCTGTGCGATTGAAGTACATAAACAGCTTGGCCCAGGGCTTTTAGAATCAGCTTACCAAGAATGTTTATACTATGAGCTCATTCACGCAGGGCTTAATGTTCGAAAAGAAAAACCAATGCCAATTGTTTATAAAGAGGTTAAGCTAGACCATGGTTATCGAATTGATTTGCTTGTAGAGGAAAAAGTGGTTATTGAAATTAAGACGGTTGAATGTTTAACTGATGTTCACACAGCTCAGGTCTTAACTTATTTAAAACTAGGAAACTATAAATTAGGCTTATTACTAAATTTTCATGTGTCAATTCTAAAAAATGGAATTAAACGGCTTATAAATTAACCTGATATTCTTTGTGCCACTTTGTGTGTACTTAGTGTTCCTCTGTGGAATAACTTCTTATCTCAAGTTAATGTGGGCACTAAATCTCTAATAATTCTTTAAATAGGTTAATTTTGACCACCTATGCCATTTGAACTAACCAGTAATTTTGAACCCACCGGAGACCAGCCCAAAGCAATAATAGAGCTTGTAGATGGCATTAATAGAAATGAAAAAGCCCAAACCCTATTAGGAGTAACAGGCTCTGGTAAAACATTTACTGTTGCCAATGTTATTCAGCAAGTTCAAAAACCAACGTTAGTTTTAAGCCATAATAAAACCTTGGCTGCCCAGCTATATGGTGAGTTTAAGCAGTTTTTCCCGAATAATGCCGTTGAGTATTTTATTTCCTATTATGATTATTACCAACCCGAAGCATTTATCCCAACCTCAGGGCTTTACATCGAAAAAGACCTTTCGATAAATGAGGAAATTGAGAAGCTAAGGCTTCATACTACTTCGGCTTTATTAAGTGGGCGAAAAGACATTATTGTGGTGGCATCAGTATCGTGCATTTATGGTATTGGCAACCCCGAAGAGTTTGGCAGTAATGTAATTGAGCTTAAAGTAGGACAAAAAATAGCACGAAATAGTATGCTATACTCTTTTGTAGATATCCTCTATAGCCGTACCGAAGTGGAATTTAAAAGGGGCACATTTCGTGTAAAAGGCGATACAGTTGATCTTTTTGTGGCGTATGGTGATTTCGCCTTTCGCATTGTTTTTTTTGGCGATGAAATTGAAGAACTACTCACCATTGACCCATTAACAGGCAAGCGAGTTACCCAAGAAACGAGCATTATTATTTACCCTGCCAACCTTTTTGTTACCGATAGAGATTCATTACCTGCCATCATCAATCAAATACAAGATGATATGATGGCACAAATTGCTTATTTTGAAGAGGACGGTCGAATGCTGGAAGCTAAGCGATTAAAAGAACGTACGGAGTTTGACATTGAAATGATGCGCGAGTTAGGCTACTGCCCCGGGGTAGAAAATTACTCTCGTTATTTTGATAAGAGAGAAGCCGGAGCAAGACCGTTCTGCCTCCTCGATTATTTTCCTGAGGATTACTTAATGGTAATTGATGAAAGCCATGCAACCCTGCCTCAAGTTAGAGCAATGTGGGGTGGAGATCGGTCGAGAAAAGTGAATTTGGTAGATTATGGCTTCCGAATTCCTGCGGCATTAGATAATCGTCCCTTAACTTTTAATGAGTTTCAATCGCTACAAAACCAAACCATTTATGTAAGTGCCACCCCAGCCGATTTTGAATTAGAAGCTTCTGATGGGGTAGTGGTGGAGCAACTCATTCGCCCAACGGGTCTCCTCGACCCCCAAATTGATGTGCGCCCAAGCATTAATCAAATTGATGATTTGCTTGATGAGGTTGATAAACGTGTGGAGCTAAAAGAGCGGGTACTTATTACCACCTTAACCAAACGAATGGCCGAAGAGTTAACCAAATTCTTAGCCCGAGCCAGTGTCAAATGTAGGTATATCCATTCCGAAGTTGACACGTTAGAACGTGTAGAAATTTTACGTGAATTAAGGCTTGGTGTGTTTGATGTACTCGTAGGTGTTAATTTATTACGTGAAGGCCTTGATTTGCCCGAGGTTTCTTTAGTGGCTATTTTGGATGCAGACAAAGAAGGGTTTTTACGAAATGTACGATCATTGGTGCAAACGATTGGCAGAGCAGCTCGAAACGCCAATGGCAGGGTAATTATGTATGCGGATAAAATTACCAAATCAATGCAAATCTCCATTGATGAAACCAATCGAAGAAGAAAAATTCAAATGGATTACAACTTAGAACATGGCATTACGCCCACCACAGTTGTAAAATCAAACGAAGCAATTCAAGGCCTCACAAAAACACCTGAAGATAAAAAATACTACGTGGAGCCTGAACGTACTTCACTGGCAGCTGACCCTGTAATGGCTTATATGACCAAGCCAGAGATTGAGAAGCAGCTAAAGCAAACACAAAAAAATATGGAAAAGGCAGCAAAAGACCTAGACTTTATTGTGGCGGTCAAGTTTAGAGATGAGTTGGCTGACTTAAAGAAGATGTTGGAAGGGTTGGCTAAAAAATAACGTCACTCCTGTGCAAACGAGAATCTGCCAAAACATAACAGATTCCTGCCTATGAAGGAATGACGTTGTGTTGCATTTATTTTCCTAGTGCAAACCTTCTGGAAACCTCGTCCCAATTAATTACATTAAAAAATGCACTTACATAATCAGGTCGTCTATTTTGGTAGTGTAGGTAATACGCATGTTCCCATACATCTAACCCTAAAACTGGAGTGCCTCCACAGGCAACTCCTGGCATCAAGGTATTGTCTTGGTTGGCTGTTGAGCAAACTTCAACCTTGCCTCCTTTGTGCACACAAAGCCAAGCCCAACCCGAGCCAAAACGTGTAGCGGCAGCATTTGAAAATTCGGTTTTAAACGCATCAAACGACCCATAAGCGTCATTAATAGCTGTTGTTAGCTCTCCGGTAGGTTCGCCCCCCCCTGTTGGCGACATCACTTTCCAAAAAAGCGAGTGATTATAAAAACCTCCTCCATTATTCCTAACAGCCGCATTATCTCCCATATTTTGGAAGATGTCTTCTATTGACATATCTGCCATAGGCGTTCCATCAATAGCACCATTTAATTTGTTTGTGTAAGCAGCATGGTGCTTGGTGTGGTGTATTTCCATAGTGCGAGCATCAATATGTGGTTCTAGCGCATCGTATGCATAAGGTAATTGTGGTAATTCGAATGCCATAATATTTTATTTATTGCCTGCCTTGTTGGCAGACAGGGTTTAACATAGTATTTAATCAAAGATAAACATTGAGGAGGAAACTCACTAATAACCTGAACCCGATTAATCCGCATTATTCACCGCATTCATATTACAATGTTCCCAAACTCCTGTCTATCCACTTGTGTAGGTATCGTTTTTTAACAAATTTTCTACCTCAAATTTGGGTGTCGCTTACGATTACCTCCGCGCATCTGCTTTGTTGCAAAACCCTCGAAATATAAAGATGTGTCCACTCCGAAAACACCCAAAACCAAAAAAGTCAATGCTTGGTTCGGCTAAAGTACACTTGACTTAACACTAAAAAATTTAAAAGCTACACCCAAAGGTAACCCCATATACTGCCCCGTCAAATAATTTGGTGTGATCCCAACTTACACTTGGCAAAACAAACCAATGGGGATTATGCATTTTTAATTTGTATTCAAGGCCGATTTTGCTCATTGCAAGGTTTTCATTTCTTTCAAACTCTATTCCATACCCAATTGTTAAAATCAACTCTTTGTAAACTCGTACAAAAACACTTGGAATCAATAAAACAGCTCCTTGCCTTTTTACTTCAGAAATTACATGCCCCGTTTCGTTTTTCTGAATTATATGAGAACCTATTTCAATCTCAGCGGTAAACCCAACACCCACTCTGGGTGTTATTTCCCTTACATATTCCACACCAATTGTGGGCATCTGAAAGGCAGTTTGCACGATAATAGTATTGCCAACAAAAACACCTAAAAAATTGTGTAACTCAAGTTTGTGATTTTCGGATTTATTTTTTTTATGCTCCTGAGCCAAAATTGGGGAACCCACACTAAGCAAAAATATTAAAACAGCTATCCGCTTCATAATAGACAGGTTATTAATAAACCATCTGATAAATGCAAAAATATGCCCAACCACTTGCCGACAAAATGATTTTCTACTATGAGCTTTATGATTTTTATCAACTTACTCTTTCGTACAACATCTCGATAATGCCATCCTTTAAGCCAACATCTGGCACCAACATTTGGTTGGCACACGACCACTCCATGGCTTTTAAATAAATTTCGGAGGCAAAAGGAATTACATCTGCTCGATCTTCACGCATTGAATAGGCATCAATTCGCTGAGAGATAGAAAGCATATTAATTTTTTGAATGGTGGAGTGTAATATTTCTAATGAAAGTGGCACTCCTTTTTTTGCCGAAGCAACTTTTGCAATACTTTTAATATTACCGCCAGTACCAACAGCTAGTACAGGTTCGTTATGCCTATTTTTTTTCAACCAGTCTTCCATTCGTTGCCATTCGTTGGGGTCGTGTCTTTTGCGCATATTTCTTACCGAGCCAAGCTTAAACGAGTTTTTTACATAAGATTTTTCATCTTTAGCCAAGCTTATTTCGGTACTACCTCCACCCACATCAATATGAATATAATTAGTAAGGTCGTTGTTTTTCTGTACCGCTAATTGCAGTAATTCGGCTTCTAATTCACCCGAAATAACATCAATATGAAGTCCGCTTTTATCATACGATCGCTTTAAAATACGCTCTCCATTATTGGCATCTCGCAAAGCTGCGGTGGCGCAACCATATACATCATCCACTTCATACAAATCGAGCATGGTTCTAAATGCTAGCATTAGTTGGATGAACTTGGTTTCATTCCGAAAGGTAATTTCTCCCATTCTAAATGCATCATCTCCTAGCCTAAGTGGAAATCTGATATTTTCTAAAATTTTGTAAGATAAACGACCATCCGCCTGGGGTAAAATCCTTGTAATTTGTAAACGAATGGCATTAGAGCCTATGTCAATTGCTGCGAGTTTCATCTGTTAGAGCGTTAACCTAAACAAAAATACAATTCTATTTTCTTACCAAAAAGCTACAGCATTTTTTATTAATTAGTTTCACCTGAAGTAAGGTTAATTATTGATGCGTAGTATTAATCGGATTTAGGCTACTTCTCATCCGTTAACCCCTCAATCTCCCCATTTTGTGAAAGAAAAATAGCTGTGTTTCGTGTATTCGGAAACTGACTAAAAATAATCATTAACGAAGCCATAATGGGTACAGAAAGTAGCATGCCCATAATGCCCCAAATGGAGCCCCAAAACACTAGCCCAATTACTACTACCAATGGGCTAAGGTTTAGCTTATTGCCCATTAATTTTGGTTCTACCACATTGCCAATAAGAATTTGCACAGCTAGTACGCCAACTAATACACTAATGGTTTGTTTAACATCGGCATACTGAACAATAGAAAACAACACAGGGAAAGAGGTTGCAATAATAGATCCTACACTTGGAATAAAGTTTAATATAAAAATTATAAATGCCCATAAAGCGGGTAATTCTATTCCTAAATAAAGCAATACAAAAAAACTAAGAAAGCCTGTTAAAAAGCTAGTTAATAACTTAATTGTAAGGTAATCGTGTAATAAATCATGTATTTTAGCCCAAGTTTTAATAACTTTATTTGATTTGTTTGCGCTACCATACATCTTATCTAATTTTTTGTTGATTTTAGTTTCTTCCAATAAAATAAATAAAACATAGAAAAAAACTAAGAATAACCTGCCAATAAAAGTGGCCAAAGAAGATGCCGCATTGGCAGCAGATGTCATCAATGCTCCCTTTTGGTTTTCTATGCTTTCGCCTAGGCTACCAACTCCTATTAATGTTTCAATTTTTTCTAATAAAGCAACGAGATTAGTGCTGTATAACTCAAAATTTGCTGTTAATTTATTAATGTTGATAATAATAATATTAATTGAAACATAAAAACTAAAAAAAACAATTCCTGTACTTAAAATAGTTAAAACTACACGAGGCAGCGATTTCTTCTTTATTTTTATTTTGCTTAACCCTCCTCGAACTTCAATTATGATAAACCAAAAAAGAAGAGCAATCACTAAAGGTTGAAGAAAGTTTTTAAAGAATAAAAAAATGGTTACAATGCCCCCCAAAGAGATGAGTACAGCAGCCGTTTTTAACGTAGGGTTAATTGATTTTTTTTCAAGCATAGTTCTAAAATAGATATTATTCTACGAAAAAATCTACTAACTAGCACAAAAAGCATTATTTTACCTTAATTTTTACTGCAAGAGGTGCTTCTTATAATATATAATTCTATATTTGCAGTCCGATTTTTAGATCGAATATAAATACGCATAAAAATGACCGATTTAATCAAATTAGTAGAAGAAGAAAACGCAGCAGCAAGAGGTAATCATCCAGCATTTAAATCTGGAGATACCATTAATGTGCATTATAAAATTAAAGAAGGCGAGAAAGAGCGTATTCAGCAATTTCAAGGAACCGTTTTACAGCGCAAAAATGTAAACACCAATGGCGAAACGTTTACAGTTCGTAAGGTGTCAAATGGCATTGCTGTAGAAAGAATCTTTCCATTACTTTCACCCAACGTAGATAAGGTTGAAGTACTTAGAAGAGGTAAAGTAAGAAGAGCAAGGCTATACTACTTACGTGGGCTTCAAGGTAAAGCGGCTCGTATTAAAGAAAAAAAATAAATTTACATAGTAACATTAGAAGACCAATTGGGATTGCCCAATTGGTCTTTTTTGTTTTACCTTTACAAAAGGCAGTTTACATTTTTTTGACCTAAATTAATTTAATAATGGCCTGGTTTAAGAGAAAAGACAAAGGGATATTAACCCCTACCGAAGCAAAAAAAGAAGCACCCGATGGGTTATGGTATAAAACACCCAAAGGGAAAATTATTCATACCCGAGAATTAAAAAACAATGCGTATGTAAGCCCCGATGATGGCTACCATGTACGTATTGGTTCTAAAGAGTATTTTGAAATTCTTTTTGATAATAATAAATTTACCGAAATGGATGAGGATATGGAATCTGCCGACCCTCTTGGGTTTGTTGACTCCAAACCTTACACCCAAAGACTAGAAGCGGTTAAGGCAAAAACCAGTTTAAAAGATGCTGTAAGAACAGCACACGGAAAAATGAATGGCCTTGATATTAATATTGCTTGTATGGATTTTTCCTTTATTGGAGGTTCTATGGGGTCGGTTGTAGGAGAAAAAATTGCGCGAGCCATTGAGTATTCCATTAAAAACAAAGTGCCTTTTTTAATGATTTCAAAATCAGGAGGAGCCAGAATGATGGAAGCTGGCATATCGCTTATGCAATTGGCCAAAACCTCTGCAAGATTGGCGCAACTTTCTGAAACAACAACACCCTACATTTCTTTATTAACAGATCCTACCACAGGTGGAGTAACCGCTTCTTATGCTATGCTGGGTGATTTTAATATTGCAGAACCAGGTGCCTTAATTGGCTTTGCAGGGCCTCGTGTAATACGAGAAACCATTGGCAAAGACCTACCTAAGGGGTTTCAAAGCTCCGAGTTTGTGTTGGAGCACGGGTTTTTAGATTTTATTGTAGATCGAAGAGATTTAAAGGCGAGGATTACGAAGCTTTTAAAAATGATTAAACCCTAAATTAAGGTTCTTTAGTTCGAAGTATTTAACCTGCATTATACAGGTTAAAACAATGCCACTGAGGCTCAAGCACCTGCCCCACTTTGTGAGGAAAATACTAAGAAATAAGGCTTTTTTAGTAAAATCTGCTGTTTTTGTGACCAAACGAAGGAATTACAAAGTTTTAATTTTAAATACGCTAAACCCTTAGCCACCCCCAACTTGGTCATGCGATTAGTAAATCACCCTATTCTTTGCAATTACTACCTTACCTATAAATGTAATGCTAAATGTAGCTTTTGCGATATTTGGGAAATCCCCTCTCGTTACGCCTCCCTTAACCTAATTAAAAAAAACTTAGTAGACCTAAAAACTCTTGGGGTTAGAATAATAGATTTTACGGGCGGAGAGCCACTTCTTCATCCTAATTTACCAGAGATTTTAGCCGAAGCCAAAAAGCTAAAATTTATTACTACAGTCACAACTAATTGTTTGCTTTATCCTAAAAAAGCAAAAAGCCTTGTAGGTTTAATTGATATGCTGCACTTTTCCCTTGACTCATCTCTTGCAGAAGAGCATAACAAAATGAGGGGTGTTACTTGCTTCGACTATGTGATGGAATCTATTAAAATAGCCAAGAGCCTAGGCGAACGACCTGATATTCTTTTCACCGTTTTTAAAGGGAATTTTGAACAAATTAGCTCAGTATATGAGCAAATTGCCAAACCTAATGGCTTGGTTATGATTCTCAATCCTGCTTTTGAATATAATGGGTTAGGTGTTGATGATGGATTAACTCTTGTGCAGCTAAAAGAACTAAGTAGGTGGGGTAAAAAGCCTCGAATGTTCCTTAACCAAGCCTTTTTAGAGCTCCGCAAAAACGGAGGAAATACCATTACAAACCCTGTGTGTAAGGCCGCAAGTACCACCTTGGTAATTTCGCCAGCAAACGAATTGGTTTTGCCTTGCTACCATTTGGGTAAAAAAACATTTAAGATAGAAAGTTCTTTGGTTAGCTTATACAATACACCAGCGGTTAAAAATTTAATTAAATTGGAGGGTAAACTACCTGAATGCGAAGGGTGCACCATTAACTGTTATATGCAGCCTTCTTTTAGCGTGGAACTAAATAAATATTGGTTTAAGGCATTGCCAAGTACACTTAAATATAATTATTATAAAGGCACTTGGAAACAACTTATGAGATTTTAGGAGCTAGACTATCAGACAAAAAACAGTAAAGTCAAAGTCTAACACCTAATGTCTAACATCTTGTATATTTAGTCATAATGTTTAATATCTTAGCGTGGTTATTTCTCTCATTTATGAATATATTTGTGCCACTTATAATACTTAAAAATTAACCTAATGGGTACCGTAATAATTTCTGCGATAATTGCATTTTCAGCTATCATTCTTCTGTTAGTGCTTATTTTACTTTTCGCTCAGTCTAAATTAGTGCAATCGGGCGATGTTAATATTATTATTAATAACGATAAAGACAACCCCATTATAACACCAGCAGGAGGAACACTGCTAACCACACTTACTTCAAATAAAATATTTTTGCCATCAGCCTGTGGTGGTGGTGGCACTTGTGCTATGTGTAAATGTACTGTTATAAGTGGTGGTGGCGAAGTGCTGCCTACCGAAGTGGGGCATTTAAGCAGAGAAGAGCAAAAAAATAATGTGCGTTTAGCTTGCCAAGTTAAGGTAAAACAAGATTTAGAGATTAAGGTAGATGACGAAATTTTTGGAATTAAAAAATGGGAATGTGAAGTTATTTCAAATTATAACGTTGCCACTTTTATTAAAGCATTTATTGTTAAATTACCAGAAGGAGAAACACTTGATTTTCAGGCTGGTGGATACATTCAAATAGATGTACCACCTATTGAGGTGGATTTTAAGGATATGAATATTGAGCCAGACCCAAGCGACCCCGAAGGAAAAGATAAGTTTAAAGAGGACTGGGATAAATTTGGTTTGTGGGATTTAAAAATGAAAAATGGGGAAGAAATTTTTAGAGCCTATTCAATGGCTAACCACCCTGCCGAAGGCAATATTGTAATGCTCACCATTCGTATTGCTACCCCACCTTGGGATAGAGCTAAGAACAAATGGATGGATGTAAACCCAGGCATCTGTTCTTCGTATGTGTTCTCACGTAAGTTGGGCGATAAGGTAACTATTTCTGGCCCTTATGGCGAGTTCTTTATTAAAGATACAGATGCAGAAATGGTGTACGTAGGTGGGGGTGCAGGCATGGCACCAATGCGTTCGCATTTATTTCATTTATTTCACACCTTAAAAACCAATAGAAAAGTAACCTATTGGTATGGTGGTCGATCGAAAAGAGAGTTGTTTTATGTAGATGAATTTAGAGAAATTGAAAAGAACTTTCCAAACTTTAAATTTTTTATTGTGCTTTCCGATCCATTGCCTGAAGATAATTGGGTGGAGAAAAAAGATATGGACGACCCGGAAGGTGATGGGTTTGTAGGGTTTGTACATAATGCCGTAATTGACCAGCAATTATCGAAACACAATTCGCCTGAAGATATTGAGTTTTACTACTGTGGGCCTCCAATGATGAATAATGCCGTTCAAAAGATGTGCGAAGACTGGGGTGTACCCCCTGAAAATGTGTCGTTTGATGATTTTGGAGGTTAAATAATGTTTGTCTATAAACCCACAATTCGAGTTCGATAAACAAAAATTTCAACTCTATTAAGAGTTTGATTAATTGTTCCCAACCCAAGCAAGGGTCGGGGAATTAAACCAAAAGGGTTATGCCCTGTGATTAAACAATTGCGTTGGGAGATTCAATAACTATCTGCCTGTCCATAAAGTCAATATTTTCATAGCAATATTAATTATATAAGAGGGGTAACACTAACTTATGAATGCACAACCTGCGAAAACTTAGAAGCCATAATTGCAGGGCGAATCGACACCAAAAACGTGATTAAGGTAATGCTGCCTGCAGTAAAAATAAAGTCTTGCCATTGTAACTCAACAGGGTAGTAATCTATTACAGAGGTTTGCAACCCCATACGAAACAGCCCCACTTCTTGCTGTAAAATTATAATTATAAGCCCCAATACTAAGCCAACCAATGCTCCTGACAACGAAATGATGGCTCCTTCGGCTAAAAAAATAGAACGTACTTGCCTTTGGGTGGCACCCATAGAAAAAAACATCCCAATATCTTTCTTTTTATCAATAGCCAACATCGAGAGCGAAAAGAAAATATTAATGGAGCTAACGCCAATAATAAATATAAAGGTTATAAACACAAATAGCTTTTCAATTTTAACCGTGCGTAAAATAATAGCATGTTGCTCATCTGCATTTTGAACCTTATAATCGCTCCCTAAAAGTGATTTTAATGTTGCCTGTACTTTTAATACATCGCTGCCCTCGGCTATACTAACTTCAAGCGAAGTAACCCTGTTTTGATACCTAAATAATTCGGAGGCAAACGTGATGGGTACAATAATATATTTTTCATCAAACTGCCGCTCAATGGCAAAAACGCCCGCCACCTGCAAATTCATTTTGGTCATGGCATTGCTCATATTTAGGCTTTTGCTACGCAAATTTTTAGGATAATACACTTGCAAAGTACTAAATTCATCGGCTGTAGAAACGCCCAAACTGTACTGAATCCCTTGCCCAACCACAGCCATTGGCAGGTTGCCATTCCAAAAATTAAGCTTGCCCTCTACTATTTTAGATTCGAGGCGATTTACATTGGAGTAATTGGAACTTACCCCTTTTATAACCGCCACCATTTCCGATTTGTTATACTTTACATAGGCATTGTCTTCAATTACAAACACCACCTGATTTACGCCCGGTGTATCATTTATTTTTTGAATAAAATCAGTTTCTAGCGTAAATGATTTACCCTGTACCGATTCAATTTTAATATCTGGGTCAAAAGAGCCATAGAGGTCTCTTAATAAGTCTTCGAGCCCGTTAAACACAGATAAAATTATAATAAGTGCCATGGTTGAAAAACCCACCACAAACATGGAAATAACCGAAATAATATTAATAAAATTCTTCTTTTCCTTCGACCAAAAATATTTTCGCGCTATGGTAAAGGCAAATTTCAATCTTCTGATTGGTCTTCTTCAGGAATGTCTAAATTCTCAAGTAAAGAATCCATTTTAGAGGCTTCTTCTTCGGTATTATCAAGAAAAAACCGAAGATGGGGTACGATTCTAGCCTGTTTGCCTATGGCTTTACCCAATATTCCTCTAATTCGTTTATTATTTTGGTCAATTATCAACATTACCTCTTCGCCTTTGCTTATTGGTAACACGCTTATATAAATAGAAGCAATAGATAAATCGGGGCTAATTTTAACTTCTTTGAGCGTAACAAATGCTCCGTGAAAACTATCTTGAATATTGCGTTGAAAAATTTGAGCTAAGTCTTTAAGAATTTGCTTAGCGTATTTGTGCTGTCGTTGGCTTTCCATAGAAGGTGTAAAAGTAGTGAAATCTACCTTCGAATTTAATACATTTGCCAAAACTAAAAAAGTTTAAGCTTGCTCTCCTATTTTAAGTTAAACGACCCATTTAGGTTACTTCCTATAGTAGTGTTGGTGTTTTTAATAAAAATACCAGCCTTTTTAAACCCAACGCATTCCCCAGAAATTACACACTGGTTTGCTATTGGCGAAGCTATGCAAGGGGGAAGCTCCATGTACATCGATATTTGGGATGGGATGGCTCCGTTTTCTGGGGTTATTTACATGGTGGTTACGTGGCTATTTGGCAGATCAATTCTTAGTATTCTTCTCCTCGGAACAGTATTAACTTACTTTCAAGCTGTTATTATCAATAATTTTTCAATTAAGGCTAAGCTATTTGAAAATAACACCTACCTGCCTGCACTCATCTACATTCTATTAACTTCTACACACCCTTCTTTTTTTACACTTTCCCCTTCGCTTATGGGGCTAACTATGATTTTACTTGGGTTAGGTAAATTATTAAGCCACGTGGAGTTTAGGGCTAAAAAAGATTTGCATATTATTATGATAGGTCTGTTTTTGGGGAGCGCTCCGCTTTTTTATCTGCCACTTATTTTCATTATACCTATCAGCTTAGTGTTATTAGCCTTATTCTCTAACACTGCTTTGAGGCGTTACCTTTTATTATTATTTACCAGTATTACTCCACTTAGTATGGCATTTTTCTATTACTGGATAATAAGTGACCAACCTGTTTATTTTATCAATAATTTCTTATCAATAAGCTATTTTGATGAATACTACAGCTCCATTGGTTGGACTCAAGGCCTTCTAAACATGGGCGTTGGTCTATTTTTTATAGCGATTGGCCTACTCAGTTTTGGTAAGCAAAGAAGACTCAATAATTATCAAATCAGGGTAGTTCAATTATTTTTTGTGCTTGGTACATTATTAATGTTAACCATGCTTTTAGAAAAGCCAATAACCTCTTATAGCTTAGTTATTTTTATGCCCATCGCTACTTTTTTTACAGTGCATTTAATTTCGTTATTTAAAAAGAAAGTTTTTTCATTGGTACTAAGTTTGGTGCTTTTTGCGCTGCCACCCCTATTGCTTTGGAGCATTTCACAACATTTATTACCCGAAGGCAAGCCAGCCATTAACAACACTATTAAAAATAAATACAGCAGCCTTGTTAAAGGTAAAAGAATAATGGTGTTGGGCTCAGCCAAAGACCTTTACACAGAGGCCAAGCTTGCAGGGCCATTTTATGATTGGGGCTTATCTCAATCATTTTTTGAGACCTTAGATTATTATGACAACCTCGTGTATTTGCAAAGCCACTTAGGAAAATCGACACCAGATATAATCATAGACTTAGAAAACAACTGGCCCAAAATCTCAAAACGATTGCCAATAATTGCCGCAGAGTATCGCCAAGTTCAAACTAATGTGTGGGTACGAATAGAATAACATAAGACCCTTGTAACCCGAACGGGTGCATAACATTTTGTCGTTTTAGTTTAAACCATTTTGTGTAAACCCCCTAACCTATATTAAAAAGAAAAGTAAAATAGAAATCGTCATTCTCGCCAGTTGGCGAGCAGGAATCTGTAGGTATGAAAATAGATTAAAGGGTATCTCTATTAATTGCTTGTGTCCTCTGGCTTCTTCTGAGGTTTGTGATCGAGGCGTGGTTTCGAAGGCAGGCTGGTTGCCTGACTAGAAAGCACAACGAAGAGCACGAGCCTCAGAAAAAGCCCCCTTGGGTTAGATTAAAGCACTTATCTGCTTCGTTATAATCGACAAAAAGGCAACC
>JALSJD010000083.1 GCA_026989535.1 Cyclobacteriaceae bacterium | reverse complement strand
GAAATTGCTCTGCTTAGGTAACCTATAAAACCTGAGTTCTACTTACATTTGAGGACTAAATAATTTGCTATGAGTGACGAAAAAATAATTTTTTCGATGGCTGGCGTAAGTAAGATTTACCCTCCTCAGAAAAAAGTACTAAATAATATTTACCTCTCCTTTTTTTATGGAGCCAAAATTGGTGTTTTAGGGTTAAATGGCTCAGGAAAATCATCTCTATTAAGGCTTATTGCAGGGGTTGATACAGAATTTCAAGGCGAAATTGTATTCGCACCCGGGTTTACGGTGGGTATGCTAGCCCAAGAGCCTGTGCTAAACCCTGCCAAAACAGTAAGGCAAATAGTTGAAGAAGGCGCCAGCGAAACCATTAATTTGCTCAAAGAGTTTGAGGAGATTAATGAAAAATTTGCAGACCCAGAGGTGCTTGATAACCCTGATGCGATGGAAAAGCTAATTGAACGTCAAGGAGCAGTTCAGGAAAAAATAGACCATATAGATGGGTGGAATTTAGATGCAAAACTAGAACGAGCGATGGATGCCCTTCGTACTCCACCAGCTGATGCCTTAATCGAAAAACTATCGGGAGGCGAAAAAAGACGAGTGGCCATGTGCAGGCTTTTACTGCAAGAACCCGATGTGCTATTATTAGATGAACCTACTAACCACTTAGATGCCGAATCGGTGCATTGGTTAGAGCAACATTTACAGCAATATAAAGGCACTGTTATAGCGGTAACCCACGATCGTTACTTTTTAGATAACGTAGCAGGCTGGATATTGGAACTTGACCGAGGCGAAGGAATACCCTGGAAAGGCAATTACTCCTCTTGGTTAGATCAAAAGCAAACTAGGCTGGCGCAAGAAGAAAAAACAGAGAGTAAACGCCAAAAAACCTTAGCCCGAGAATTAGAATGGGTGCGTATGAGCCCAAAAGGCAGGCGAGCCAAAGGTAAAGCTCGAATTAGCTCTTACGAAAAACTATTGGGCGAAACTGCGAAAGAAAATGAGGCGAAACTGGAATTATTTATTCCTCCCGGACCTCGTTTGGGAGATAAGGTAATAATTGCCAAAGGAGTTTCAAAAGCTTTTGGAGACAAATTACTTTACGAAAATTTAGAGTTTTCGCTTCCGCAAGGGGGAATAGTGGGTATTGTAGGCCCTAATGGTGCAGGTAAAACAACCCTCTTTAAGCTTATAACTCAAAAAGAAACACCCGATGCCGGCACTTTTGAAGTAGGCACCACGGTTGATATTGCGTATGTAGATCAAGAACATGACAATTTAGACGCTAACCAAACTGTGTGGGAATCAATCACGGGGGGCAATGAGTTGATAACGCTTGGTGGTAAAGAAATGAACTCAAGAGCCTATGTAAGTAAATTTAATTTTAGCGGTAGCGACCAGCAGAAAAAAGTAGGACAGCTTTCGGGTGGTGAACGAAACAGGGTACATTTAGCCATGGCCCTAAAACAAGGAGCCAACTTGCTACTGTTAGATGAGCCTACTAATGACTTGGATGTAAACACACTACGGGCATTGGAAGAAGGCCTTGAGAATTTTGGAGGATGTGCCGTAATTATTTCTCACGACCGATGGTTTTTAGACAGGGTTTGCACGCATATTTTAGCGTTTGAAGGAGACTCACAGGTATTTTGGTTCGAAGGCTCTTACTCTGAATATGAAGAAAACAAACTAAAGCGATTAGGCGATATTGAGCCTAAACGAATAAAGTACAAGAAATTAAAAGCATAATTCAAGGGTTTTTGATGTAAGATTTGTAGGTTTAGGATTCGTGAACTTAATTAATCATTTCATAGATGGCCTAATTCCTGATAGGTTTAAACTTACCTATGAGCTTACTACCAAAGTAAGAGGAGTACTCACTTCTCAACTAATTATCGGTATTATCTTAACTGGTCTCGGCATGTTTTTTTTATATTTCGAAAACAACCCCCTTGAGTTATATTTAAATACTGGAATTGGTATTTTTATTTTAAGCTCATTATTCCTACTCAAATTCTTTAATCATTTTGAATCCTACATAAATTTTATTTTATCAGGAGGCTATATTGTACTCTTCGCTTTTATTATCTTGGCTGGAGGAGTATATTCAGATGCTCCCTTTTGGTTGGCCTTACTTATAACCATAAATATAACCTATACCAAAACGAGCCATACTGTATTTTGGCTTATCGTAGTTTTAGTTTTTATAACTACTTTATTTTACTTACAATCTAATGGGTTAGATTTTAATTACGAGGAGGTGTCGTACAAGAAAAAAGCAGCCACATTATTTAGTTTCTTTATACTGTTAATTACCATTAATTACTCATTTACTAAGATTCATAAAAGAAAAAATTCTCATCATTTAGAAATTATTGCAACACATAAAAGGCTTTTAAAAGAGCGAGATGATTTGATGAGCATTATTGCTCATGACATGAAATCCCCCTCAAGAAGAATTGAGGGACTCATTAGTATTTTTGAAACAGATAACCTTTCCAAAGACCAAAAGGATATTCTTTCTATGCTTAAAAAAACAGCTTTGGAGAGTATCCAATTAATTGATGATTTGTTAGAAGCAAAAAGTTTTAGCTCCAATGTCTCCATCGAGGATATAAACCTGAATGTTCTTATACAAGAATTTAAAAACGCATTTTTGCCTCTTTCAAACAAAAAAAATATCAGAATAATTACCCGAGGACTTCGGTCTGTAATTTTGGTAAAAACTAGTAGATACGAGCTAAAACGAATTTTAGATAACCTACTCTCAAATGCCATTAAGTTTTCGCCTTTTAATACAAGGGTAGAAATAATTTGTATGCAAAACGACTCGCATACGAGCATTTCTATTCAAGACCAAGGACCGGGATTTAAAAAAGAGGACGAGCTTAAAATGTTTCAGCCGTTTCAAAAATTATCGGCACGGCCTACAGGAGGCGAGACCTCTTCAGGCTTAGGTTTGTCCATCGTAAAAAAATTAACAGAAATACTAAAAGGGGAGCTTAAATATGTTACTCAACCGGGTAAAGGCACAACGTTTACATTGGTGCTCCCAAATCAATTTCCTTTAATTAACGAGTCCAAAGAAGAAGATAGTTCAATCTAGGTTTAAACACTTAATTTAAACTAAGGTAATAACTGCTTCTTTAGCACTAAATTCAATTGTACTTTTACACAAAATTAGAAAGAACACGATGAAGGTAATGTTTGTGGATGATGACGCAATAAACAATGAAATCAATCAGATGCTGTTTGGTAAGCTGTATCCACAAATAGAAGTAATTATTAAAAACTCTGTTGATAAAGCCATTGCCTATTTACTAGATTCTACTACCGAAAACCCCAACAAAATATTCCTTGATGTTAACTTGCCTGTAAAAAATGGCTGGGATTTTTTGGTTGAATTTAAAACTTTAAACTTAACTGGTATCGATTTATATATGCTAACTTCTGCCTTGGATCTATTAGATGCCAATGTGCGAGCCAATCATCCTGAGGTAAAAGATTTTGTAGAGAAGCCCCTGTATGACTACAAATTGGAAAGCATATTAAACGACTAAGG